>JBGQGN010000203.1:0-7054 GCA_041497395.1 Methylomirabilia bacterium | reverse complement strand
ATGCGGTGACCGACGTGGCCGGCGCGCGGGGCGTCGGGATGCGGGCCATCCACTACGTCCCCGATCCGTCGGCGCCGCCGGCGGCGGCCGACGGCGTCTTGCGCCGGTTCGCGGATCTGCCGCGCCTCGTCAGCCGTCTCGAGTGACCGGGGTCCGTTTGGCCAGGGGGGTGCGGTTGCGGCCCCGGGCCACCGTCGCTACGATGACGCTGCCGTCATTCATGCAGGGCCTCTCGTGGAGGCCAGAGAGCCCGCCCCAGGCTATGATGAAGCCCCGCGCGGCAATGGCGGCGCCGCGCTGTGTCCGCTGCCGGTCCCGAAAGGGGGGAGACTCGCCCTGGACGCGTCCGAGCTGAGGGCCAAGATCCGGGACATCAAGGACTTTCCGACGGAGGGCATCCTCTTCAAGGACATCACGACCCTCCTGAAGGATCCGAAGGCCTTCAAGTGCGTCCTCGACGAGCTTGCCACCGGCTACATCCAGTCGGGCGTCGAGGTCGTCGTAGGGGTCGAGTCCCGCGGGTTCATCTTCGGGGGCGCCCTGGCCCACGAGCTCGGGGCGGGGTTCGTCCCCGTCCGGAAGCTCGGAAAGCTCCCGGCCAAGACCATCGAGGTGGAGTACGAGCTCGAGTACGGGCGGGACGCCTTGGCCATGCACGAGGACGCGATCGGTCCCGGCCAGCGTGTCCTGGTCGTGGACGACCTGCTGGCCACAGGGGGGACGATGGCGGCGACCCTTAGGCTCGTCGAACAGTGCGGCGGGGTCGTGGTGGGGCTGGCCTTCCTGATCGAGCTGGCCTTCCTCAACGGCCGCGCGAAGCTGAAGGACTACCCGGTGACGTCCCTGATCGTCTACGAGTGATGGGACGGCGCGAGGGAAGGTAGGAGGCTCTCATGAGATCGATGGTGCTCGCGTTTCTCGTGACCGTGGCGCCCGCCGCCGTCGTCGTGCCCGCCGGGGCGGGGGCTCCCGCCGGCCCCTTCGAGGAGGCCGGCCGGCTGGTCGACCAGGTGGCGGGTCGCCTCGGTAGCTTCGGCGCCGAGCTCGCCCAGCAGATGCAGCAGGGGCCCGGGGGCATGGGCTCCATGGGCGGCCCGATGGGACGCCCGATGGGACGGATGATGGGGGATCCCGCGGAGCGGCCGCTCATCACCATCATGCTCCACCATCGGACGGAGCTCGGGCTGAGCCCCGATCAGGTCACCCGGCTGGAGACCCTCCGCGGTGACTTCACGCGGGAGGCGATTCGCCGGGGCGCCGACATCCGGATCGCCGAGCTCGATCTGGCCTCGCTGCTCGAGCAAGACCCGGTGGACCTCGCGAAGGTGGAGGGCAAGGTGCGCGAGGTGGCGCAGCTCAGGGCCGACCTCCGGGTTGGACGGTTCCGCGCGGTCGAGCAGGGCAAGGCGATTCTGACTGCCGAGCAGCGGACTCGCCTCCAGACGATGCTGAGCGGCGGGATGCACCACGGGTCCCCTGGCATGGCCCCCGCGCCCCGACGCTCTGCCGACACGGGCTCGCGGCTGTAGGACCATCCGGGGATGGAGGGCGGATGACGATCTCGAAGGTCGGCGTGGTCGGATGCGGGCTCATGGGCGGTGGCATCGCCCAGGTCGTGGCCCAGTCGGGATACGCGACCACGGTGGTCGAGGCGGACCAGAGCCTGCTGGACCGGGGACTCCACGCGATCCACAGGAGCCTGGACGGCTTGGTCGACAAGGGGCGGCTCGCCCCGGAGCAGCGCGACGCCGCCCGGGGCCGTCTCGCCGGGACCGTGCGGCTCGAGGATCTCGGGGATGTCGACCTCGTCATCGAGGCGATCACCGAGAACCCGGCGATCAAGAAGGAGACGTTCGCGCGTCTCGACCGCGTCTGCCCTCCGCACGCCATCCTGGCGTCGAACACCTCGTCGTGCACGATCACCGAGCTGGCTGCCGCGACGAAGCGGTCCGCGCAGGTGCTCGGGCTCCACTTCTTCAACCCCGCTCCGGTGATGAAGCTCGTCGAGGTCATCCGGACGATCCTCACGGGGGACCCGGCCGTCAAGACCGCCTGGGCGTTCGTCCAGTCGCTCGGCAAGACGCCCGTTGCCGCGCAGGACACCACGGGATTCATCGTGAACCGGCTTCTCGTGCCGTACCTCCTGGAGGCGATCCGCTTGCTCGAGTCTGGCGTGGCCTCGAAGGAGGACATCGATCAGGCGATGAAGCTCGGGTGCGGCTACCCCATGGGCCCGTTCACGCTCCTCGACCTGGTGGGCCTGGATACGACGCTGTACGTGGCCGAGGTGATGTTCCAGGAGTTCCGCGAGCCCCGCTTCGCCCCGCCACCGCTCCTCCGGCGCATGGTCATCGCCGGCCACCTCGGCCGGAAGAGCGGGAAGGGGTTCTACGACCACCCGGCGCGATAGCAGCAACCCGATGGCGCGCCAGGTTCTCGTGCCGCTCGCCGCGACCTCACGGAGTCGACGTCGCGCGCCCGCGCCGCGACGCCGCGCCCGGCTTCTCGGGGCGTTCTTCCTCCTCCTCGCCGGTACCCTTGCCGTGCCCGCGGCGGCGCAGGATCGGGTCGATGGCGACCGTTACCAGAACCCCCGCTACGGCATCCAGATCGAGAAGCCCCCGCGCTGGCACTTCATCACCGCGTCGACGGTCATCGACGTCGCCCGGAAGGCCGCCGGGATGCCGGCGACGAGCGGCGATGCCGATCCCGTGAAGGCGGCGGGGTTCGCGGTGATCGTGTCGAAGGTCCCCGTCCTCGGCCGGGAGGTGGCGCCGCAGGTCGTGCTGATGGTGCAGGACCTTCCCAAGGCCCCCGGGAACCTGGTCGAAGCGTGCGAGCGCCTGCGGAGCGGGATGAACGATCCAGAGACCGTGATGCCGACCCGTCCCGTCCGGATCGACTGTCGGCCCGCGGCCCGGCTCGACTTCAAGGGCTACGTGGACGGGGCGCTCGTGCGCGCGGCCGCGCTCTGCACCTTCCAGGACCGCCGCGCCTTCGTGGTCGTGGGCCAGGCCCTCGCGGCCGAGTTCGACGGGGAGGCGGTGACGTTCGACACGATCCTGCGGAGCTTCCGGCTTCGATGACCGCCGGGCGGCGAGGGGCGGACCGCCACCCCCGCGCCGAGGAGTGGGAGTAGACCATGCACCTCTATTACATCTCCGACGAGCAGCGGATGGTGATGGAGCTGGCGCGGTCGATCGCCCGGGAGAAGATCGCCCCGGTTGCCGCGCATCACGACGAGACGGAGACCTACCCCGAGGAGCCCATGCGGCTCCTCGGGCAGCAGGGGCTAATGGGGATCTGGCTCCCGGAGGCCTACGGCGGCAGCGACATGGGTGCGCTGGCCGTTGCCCTCGTGGCGGAGGAGATCGCGTGGGCGTGCGCGGCCACCGCGACCAACTGGGGGGCGACCGCTCTCGGCGGGTACCCGATCCTGCTGGCGGGCACCGAGGCGCAGAAGCGCCGCTACCTGCCGCGGATCGCCGCGGGCGAGCTTCTCGCCGCCTACTCGCTCTCGGAGCCGGACGCGGGCTCGGACGCCGCATCCCTCCGGACCACGGCCGTTCGGAAAGGGGACCGGTACGTCCTCAACGGCACCAAGCTCTGGTGCTCCAACGGCTCGCACGCGGGCGTCATCGCCCTGTTCGCCACCGTGGACCCCGGCAAGGGACCGCGGGGGATCACCGCGTTCCTCGTCGAGCCGGGGTTTCCCGGCTTCGCCGTCGGCAAGCAGGAGCGCAAGATGGGGATCCGAGCGTCCCCGACGGTCGCGCTCCACCTGCAGGATTGCGAGGTGCCCGCGGAGAACCGCCTCGGAGAGGAGGGCGAAGGCTTCCGGATCGCCATGCGGACCCTGGACTTCACGCGGCCCATGACCGGCGCGACCGCGGTCGGCGTCGCCCAGGCGGCCCTCGACGCCGCCACGGGGTACGCGAAGGAGCGCCGGCAGTTCGGCCAGCCCATCGCGGCGTTCCAGGGGATCCAGTTCATGCTCGCCGATATGGCGATGCAGGTTCACGGGGCGCGGCTCATGGTCCATCACGTCGCGAGCCTGGTCGACCGGGGCGTCGCGGGCACCGTGCTCGAGGCCTCGATGGCGAAGTGCTTCGCCGCTGACGCGGCGATGAAGGTCGCGACGGACGCGGTCCAGGTCTTCGGCGGCGTCGGATACACGCGGGAGTTCCCGGTGGAGCGCTTCATGCGGGACGCCAAGATCATGCAGATCTACGAGGGCACCAACCAGATCCAGCGGCTCGTCATCGCGCGCGAGCTCCTGGGCCTCCGGTAGCGCGAGCGAGGAGACGACGATGGGCGAGGCGCGCGTGATCGGCCGGCGGTCGTTCGTGGGGGGGGCGGGGGCCGCGGCAGGGCTGTCCGTCCTCGGGTTCCCGGCGGTCCCGAGAGCGCAGGCATCACCGATCAAGCTCGGCGTGCTCCACACGGTCACGGGACCCCTCGCCGAGCCGGGGCAGGCCTGCCGGCTCGGCGCCCAGCTGGCCGCCGAGGCCATCAACCAGGCGGGGGGCATCAAGACGCTCGGCGGCGCGACGCTCGAGCTCCTGCTCGGCGACACCCAGTCGAAGCCCGAGGTGGCGCGGCAGGAAGCGGAGCGGCTCGTCAATGCCGGAGCCCAGCTCCTCATGGGCACGTTCAGCTCCGGGGACACGAACGCCGTCGTCCCGGTCGCCCAGCAGCGCCGCGTCCCGTTCATCGTCGACATCTCGGCGGCCGACCCCATCACGGCGAACGTCGCCAAGTCAGTGAGGGAGGGGCAGCAGAAGGTCCAGTACGTCTACCGCAACTTCCCGACCGGGGCGATGTTCGGCCAGCGGGCGGTGCAGTACATGGGGGAGATCTTCAAGGAGGCGGGAATCTCCCCGAAGCGGATCGTCCTCCTGTACGCCAACGACCTGTTCGGCCAGGTCCAGGCGCGATCGTTCCAGGCCGCCCACAAGGCGGCGAGCCCGGCGTGGGACATCGTCGAGGTCATTCCCTGGCCGGAGCCGCCCGCCGACCTGTCGACGGAGGTCTCCCGCCTCAAGGCGGCGAAGCCCGACATCATCGCGCCGATCACGCGGCCGGCGAGCGCGCTCTTGCTGCTGCCGGAGATCGAGAAGCAGCGCGTGGAAGCCATGGGGATCATCAGTCCCGGCAGCCCCGGACTCTACGAGGCGGGGCAGATCGCCAAGCTCAGGGAGCAGGTCGAGTTCGTCATGGACAACGTGCCCTGGCCGAACTTCAAGAACCCCAGGACCCGGCAGGTGGCCGAGGAGTACGCGAAGCGGACGGTCGACGCGGCCACTCCCAGGGGCAAGACGTTCGACACGAACTCCGTGTTCTCGTACGACGGCATGATGCTGATCGCCGACGTGCTCGAGCGGGCAGGGCGCGCTGGGCTCCGGCTGGACAAGTGGGACCCGGATGCCGTCGTGGACGCGATCAAGAAGAGCCAGTTCACCGGCGGCCTGGCCGTGTCGACCGGACCTGTCGTCTTCAACGAGATCGGCGACAATCCCAACGCGTCCACCGCCATGATCCAGATCCTGGGCCAGAAGCCCGTGGTGGTCTGGCCGAAGGACGCCGCCGAGCAGAAGCTCGTGCTCCCCCGGCCGAAGCGGTGACCGGGTCCGGCTGATCCGTCGCCGGGGACGGACCGCGTCCGTCCCCGGACGGGCTCTTCCCTCTCGCACCGACTCCGATGGACCCGACGCTGATCGCCCAGAGCCTCGTCAGCGGCGTCCTGTTCGGCGGCGTCTACAGCCTGATGGCGGTCGGGCTCACCCTGATCTTCGGGGTGATGCGCGTCGTCAACTTCGCGCACGGGGACATGATGGTCTGGGGCATGTACCTCGCATGGCTCCTGGCGACGCGCCTGGGGATCGATCCCACGCTGGGCTTCGCCGTGTCCGCGGCGGCGCTGTTCGTCCTGGGGGTCCTCGTCCAGCGGGGCCTCGTGGACCGGATCCGGGACTCGCCCCACGAGATGCAGATCCTCCTGCTCCTCGGCGTGGGCCTGGTGCTTGAGAACGCGGCGCTGGTGGCATTCGGACCGGAGCCCCAACGCGTGCGCTCGTCGCTGACCGGCGCCACGCTCTGGATCGGCCCGGTGTTCGTCGACCTGGCTCGCCTTGCCGCGTTCGCCGTCGCGCTCGCGCTCACGTGCGCCCTGTGGCTCTTCCTCCGCCGGACGGATCTCGGGCGCACGATGCGGGCGACCGCCGACAACCCGTACGGCGCCCTCGTCGTGGGGACCGACGTCCGGCGCGTCTACGCCACGGCGTTCGGGATCGGCGCGGCGTGCGTCGGGGCCGCCGGCGCGCTGGTGTCCCCGATCCTCCCGTTCTCGCCCTCGGTGGGCCTGTCGGCGTCCGTGGCGTCGTTCAACATCGTCATCATCGGGGGCATGGGGAGCCTGCCGGGCGCGTTCGCGGGAGGCCTCCTCGTCTCGGTGGCGGAGTCGCTCGGCGCGGTGTTCCTGTCGCCATCGATGAAGGAGCTCGTGAGCTTCGGAATGCTGATCGTCATCCTCCTGTTCCGGCCTGCCGGCCTCTTCGGACGCCGCGCATGACGCCGCGTTCTCCGTCGTCTCGGGTCCTGGCCACCACGCCCGCCGCGGCGGGGCGCCGCCGGCGTCACCCGAGGCGGTCAGGCCGTTCTGGCGTGCGAAGGCCCGGACCGTGAGCTGGAGCGCACTGTGCCTCGGCGGCTTGGCCATCGTGGTGCTGCTGGCCTTGCCGGCCGTGCTGAGCTCCTACGCCGTCACCGTGTTCATCTTCATCTTCTTCTACGGCTACCTCGGGCAGGCCTGGAACGTGCTCGGCGGCTACGGCGGCCAGCTCTCGGCGGGTCACGCCGCCTTCGTCGGCGTGGGCGGATACGCGACGACGCTGCTCTCGATCCACTGGGGGCTGTCGCCCTGGATCGGGATGGTGGCCGGCGGGGTGCTGGCGGCGGGGCTGGGGGCGATCATCGGGGGCCTGGGCTTCCGGTTCGGGCTGCGCGGCTTCTACTTCGTCCTGCTGACGGTGGCGTTCGCCGAGGTGTGCCGGAT
>JBGQGN010000202.1:0-7054 GCA_041497395.1 Methylomirabilia bacterium | reverse complement strand
CCCCCCCAGCCGCTGCTGGTCCAGTGGGGCAGCTTCAAGATGGATGACATCAACGTCGCCAGCGCGGGAGAGTTCCAGGCCGCCGCGACGAAGCTCGCCGACCGAGCCGGGTATCGTTAGCCGCGGGTCATTCATGGCCCGAGTGTCCGGGGTCGCCGGGGCGATCGTCCCGGGGCCCCGGCGCTCGTGGCCATGGTCCGCGGCGGCCCTCGCGGCCGCCGCCGTCGTGTCCCTCCCGATCCTCACCGTGCTCTGGTCGCTCGCCCATCCCGCGTGGGCGGTCTGGGCGCATCTCGGGCGCACGCAGCTGCCGGAGCTGCTCCTCAATACGGTGGCCCTGGTCGCCGGGGTGGGCCTCGGGGTCCTCCTCCTCGGGACGACGCTCGCATGGCTCGTCGCGACGTGCGAGTTCCCCGGCCGGCGGGTGTTCGAGTGGGCGCTGGTCCTGCCGCTCGCGCTCCCGGCCTACGTCATCGGCTTCGTCTTCCTGGGTCTCTTCGAGTACGCGGGTCCGCTCCAGACCGCCCTCCGCGGCTGGCTCGGCCCCGGCGCCCGCCTTCCGGACCTCCGCTCGGGCTGGGGCGTGGGGCTCATGATGACGCTCGTCTACTACCCCTACGTGTACACGCTCGCGCGAGCGGCGCTCGCCGAGCAGGCGCCGGAGTTCCTGGAGACCGCGCGCGGCCTCGGGCGCTCGCGGACGGCGATCCTGTTCCGCGTCACCCTGCCCCTGGCGCGTCCCGCGCTCGCCGCCGGGACGGTCCTGGCATGCATGGAGGCGCTGGCGGACTTCGGCACGGTCGCGACGTTCAGCTTCCGCACGCTGACCGAGGCGATCTACCGAGTGTGGCACGGGATGTTCGATCGCGTCGCGGCGACCCAGCTCGCCGCGATCCTCCTCGGACTGGCCGCCGGCCTCCTGGCGCTCGAGCGCCTCTCGCGCGGGCGCGCCCAGTTCACGCACGCGCGTCGTCCGGCGCGCCCGCCCGCGCGGCTTCGACTCGCCGGGATCCGGGCGCTCGGCGCCATACTTCTCTGCGCGGGCACGCTCGGCCTGGCCTTCGGGCTGCCAGTGGGTCAGCTCATCGTCTGGGCCATCGAGGCGGTCGGACGGGACAGCGTGCCCGAGGCGTTCCTGCAAGCCCTCGCTCAGAGCTTGGCGCTCGGCGGGGGCGCCGCCATCCTGGTCACGGCGGTGGCCGTCCTCCTCGCGTACGCGATCCGGCGCCAGCCGACGCCGCTCGTGGTGGTGGCCACGCGCCTGGCCGGGCTTGGGTACGCGCTACCGGGCGCGGTCATCGCCGTGGGCGTCCTCCTCCCACTGTCCTGGCTCGACCGCACGCTGGCGGCGGGACTCGAGCTCCTGACCGGTGTCGCGCCGGGCCTCCTCCTGACCGGCTCGGTGGCGGGCCTGCTCTTCGCCTATCTCGTCCGGTTCCTGGCGGTAGGCAGCCAGAGCGTCGAGGCAAGCCTCACGCGGATTCCGCGAAGCCTCGACGAGGCGGCCCGCTCGCTCAGCGCTCGCGGCGCCCGGACGCTCCGCGCGATCCACCTCCCGCTGGCGCGCCGAGGGCTCCTCGTCGCGGTTACGCTCGTCTTCGTCGACGTGATGAAGGAGCTGCCCGCCACGCTGCTCCTGCGACCGTTCGGCCTCGAGACGCTGGCGGTCGTCATCTGGCGGCGGACGGCGGAGTCGCTGTGGGTCGAGGCCGCCGCCCCGGCGCTCGCGCTCGTCCTGGCCGGCCTCGGGCCGGTCGTGCTCGCGATGCGGGCCAGCGGAGCCGATGCCCGGGGCACGGGCCCCCGCGCGGGGCGCCCCCCATCGTGAGCCTCCTCCGCCTGGCGGGAGTGACCAAGCGCTTCTCTGCGGACGCCCCGCCCGCGGTGGATGGCCTCTCGCTGAGCGTGGGGGCCGGCGAGGTGCTGGCGCTCCTCGGACCTTCCGGCTGCGGCAAGACCACGACGCTCCGACTGGTGGCGGGCTTCGAGGCGCCGGACGCGGGTGTCATCGAGATCCGGGGCGAGGAGGTGGCGGGGCCCGGCCGGGCCGTGCCGCCGGAGTCACGGGGCGTGGGCGTCGTCTTCCAAGACTACGCCCTGTTCCCCCACCTGCCGGTCGAGGCCAACGTGGCGTTCGGGCTCGCCCATCTCGCCCGCCCCGCACGGGCCCGCCGCGTGCGCGAGGTGCTGGAGCTCGTCGGGCTGGTCGGGCTCGAAGCACGGTATCCCCACGAGCTCTCGGGCGGTCAGCAGCAGCGCGTCGCGCTCGCCCGCGCGCTCGCCCCGGCGCCGGCGCTGATCCTGCTCGACGAGCCGTTCTCGAATCTCGACGCCGATCTCCGCGCGGCGATGCGCGAGGAGATCGGCAAGATCCTCCGGGCCAGCGGGACCACGGCCATATTCGTCACCCACGATCAGCAGGAGGCCTTCGCGCTGGCGGATCGCGTCGGGGTGCTGAACGCGGGCCGGCTCGAGCAGGTCGCCCCGCCCTTCGAGCTCTACCACCGGCCCGGGACCAGGTTCGTCGCCGAGTTCGTGGGGGCCGCGGACTTCCTGCGGTCGATGGTCACCGAGGACGGGATCGTCTCCGAGCTAGGAACCCTGGCGCGCCCACCCGAGCTGGCGCCGGGTCAGGCGGTCGACATCATGATCCGCCCCGACGACATCGATTTCATCCCGCACCCGGAAGGCGACGTCGTCGTGGTGGGTCGGCAGTTCCACGGGGACGAGCACCTCTACCGGCTCCGGCTGACCTCGGGCGCGCACGTCCACGCCGTCCAGCCGTCGACCACGCTCTATCCCGTGGGGACGCGGGTCCGCGTCGTGGCGAATCTGCTCCACGTGGTGACGTTCCCCCTCGTGGAAGAGAAATAGCGCCGGCCTCGCCGGCCGGCGAGACCGAGCGCCACGGTCAGCCTCGCGACGCCCTGGCCCGTGCGGTCGGGGCGCGGGCCAGCCGCCGGGTCAGGCGGTGCGCCCGACGCTCGAGCCCGTCCACGAGGTCGCCGCCCACCAGCTCCCACGCCTCGGCGGTCGCGAGGGCCGCCCGCGTCAGATCGAGCGCGGCGCCGTAGTCCCGCGCATGGTGCTCGTGGAGCTTCGCGAGGTCGATCAGGAGCCGGAGAGGCGGGTGCTCGGCGCGCGCCACCGCCTCCGCCCAGAGGGTCCGGGCCTCGCCGATCCGTCCCGCCCGCCGCCAGAGCCAACCGAGCCGCCAGGCGACCCCGGGCTCGAGCGCGACGGGCAGGCCCGCGCGGAGCGCGGCCTCGTAGAAGCGCGCGCTCCGGTCGGGCTCCCGGCGCTCGAGCCAGCGCCCCGCCCCCATCCACTCCACGGGATCATGGCGCGGGTCCGGACCGTCGAGGAGCGCGGCCGCCCGCGCGTGGAGGCCGGCAAGGGCGACCAGGTCCCAGCGGTTGTGCCGGAAGATCCGCGGCAGCGGCCCCGGATCGCGGGTACGGAGGTAACGGAAGTAGACCTGGGGCACGAGGGCACCCGGCAGGTCGTCGCCCCGGTCGAGCCCGAGCAACGCGCCCTCGAGGGTCGAGAGCCGGCAATCCGCCGCGCGCCCGCGCCAGAGCGCCCGCGCGACTGGGTAGAGGTCCTGGTGGGGGAGCTCCGCCCCCCACCAGCTCGCCCGCGCGAGCAGGTATCGGGTCTCGAGGAGCGGCAGGTCGAAGGTGCGCCCGTTGAAGGTCACCAGCTCGCGCGTCTCCGCGACCGCCTCCCGCACCGCATGGAGGAACGCCGCCTCGGCGCCGAGGTCTCCCAGGAAGTACTGGGTCACGGTGAGCGTGCGCGCCGTCGTCCACGTCGCGAGGCCGACGAGGAACACGTACGTGCCCGTGCCGCCCGCGAGCCCCGTCGTCTCGGTGTCGAGGAACACCGTCCCGGGACTCGGCGGGACCGCGCCGGCCATCGCCGCGGGCACCCGCACCGTCTCGACCGAGCGGAGCGCCGGCCCGTGCGGGGTGGGCACGGACTCGAACGTCAAGGGATCCGCGGGCGGCGGGCGCTCGGCCGCGTGGCGCGCCGTCAGCCGCTGGAGGCGAGCGCGGAGCCGCGCGAGCTCGAGCTCGCGATCGACGACGGCGCCCGGAGCGGGGTGCTGACCCGAGGTCGTGAAGGGCGTCATGGGGCGAGGAGGTGCCCGGTCCCTCAGCCGATCAGGCGGTCGAGAAGCGTGCCCGCCATCGGCTTCGCCCGGCGGCCGACCTCGTTCACCGGCCCGACGCACGACGGGCACCCCGCCCGGCAGGAGCAGGCCCGGATCGTCTCGCGGGCGCGGGCGAGCAGCGGGGCGACCAGCTCGAACAGGCGCTCCGTGAGCCCGACGCCGCCCGGTTGGCTGTCATAGAGGTAGACGGTGGGCTCGAACTGCTCCGCGGCGAGGAGGCGGGCCCGCGTGCGCTCGGTGGTGAGGACCCGCGGCCCCCGCGGTGCGTCGCGACCCGGCTCGGGCGGGGCGGCGTCGCCGAGCCAGGAGCCGAGGTCCCGCACGTCGCACATGAGGAAGAGCGGTGCCAGGTGATGGAGGAGGTACGCCAGGCCGCGGAGGCCGTCGACGAGCGCGTCGCGGTCTGGCGAGATCGCCGCGAGCACCTCGGGGCGAAGCGTGAGCCAGAGCCCGGAGGTCTGCATCTCCTGCTGGGGCAGCGCGACCTCGCCCGCGCCCACGTTCTCCATCGTGTCGAACTTGATCTTCTTGAAGCCGACCACCTGCTCGGCGACCAGGAGCTCGCCCTGCTCGACCCGGCCAGCGGCGGCGCTCCCCGTGGCCTCGGTCTGGAACCGGTCGAGCGCCCAGACCCCCTTGGCCGTCACCGCGTCGGTGAAGTAGTCGACCTGGACGCGCTTGACGTAGGCGACCTTCTCCTCGTCCTCCCGGAAGCGAAGCTCCCGCACCTCGTACTGCTGCCCCTCGATGAGGTAGATCGCCTTGGGGTGCACCATGGCGAAGGCGCTCCTCCAGTCGACCTCGGCGATCACCTCGCGCTTCCGGGTGAGCCGGCGGACGGCCTCGACGGGCTCGAGCGTCTGATGGGTCGAGTCGATCACGACGAAGTTGTCGCTCGCCACGCTCCGGAGCGAGAGGTGATCCGCCGGGTACGTCTCACTGGTCCAGTGGTAGCGGCCGCCCGTCCGGTGGAGCAGCCCCTCCTCCTCGAGGAGCCGGAGGTAGCGGCCGACGTCCTCCGCGCCGAAGAGCTCGTCCTCGGCGAACGGCAGCTCGAACGCCGCGCACTTGAGATGGCTCGCCAGGACGTAGGGGTTGTCGGGGTTGATCAGCCCGTGCTCGGGGGGGGCGCCAAAGAAGTAGTCGGGATGGGTGACGATGAACTGGTCGAGGGGGACCGAGGACGCCACCAGGATCGCCGCCGAGAGCCCGGTCCGCCGCCCGGCCCGGCCCGCCTGCTGCCAGGTCGAGGCCACCGTGCCCGGGTACCCGGCCAGCAGCGCCACGTCGAGCCGACCGATGTCGATGCCGAGCTCGAGCGCGTTCGTCGACACGACGCCCAGCACGTCCCCCGCGCGGAGCCCCCGCTCGACCTCGCGGCGCCGGTTCGGGAGGTACCCTCCGCGGTAGCCGCGGATCACGTTCGTGAACGCCGGCGCCCGCTCGACGGCCGCCTTGAGGTCCGTCAGGACGACCTCCTCGGCCAGCCGGCTCCCCGTGAAGACGATGGTCGGCACCCGGGCCCGGAGGATCGGCGTCGCCAGCCGGCTCGCCTCCTTCAGGTATGGCCGGCGGATCCCGAGCTCGGCGTTGACGACCGGTGGATTGTAGAAGACGACGACCTTCTCGCCGGTGGGCGCGCCATTCTCCACGACCAGGCCCACGGGCGACCCGATGAGCCGCTCCGCGAGCTCCTGGGGGTTGGCGATCGTCGCCGACGTGCAGATGAACTGCGGGGCCGCCCCGTAGTGCCGGCAGATCCGCAGGAGCCGGCGGAGCACGTTGGCCAGGTGACTGCCGAAGACGCCGCGGTACGTGTGGAGCTCGTCGATGATGACGTAGCGCAGGTTCTGGAAGAGCCCAATCCACTTCGTGTGGTGCGGCAGGATCCCCGAGTGGAGCATGTCCGGGTTCGTCAGCACCACGTTGGCGCGGGCCCGGACGGCGCGCCGCGCGTCCTGCGGGGTGTCCCCGTCATAAGTGTGGATCCGCAGCTCCGGCAGCGCCCGCGCCAGCCCCTCCAGCTCCGCCAGCTGGTCCTGCGCGAGCGCCTTGGTGGGGAAGAGGTAGAGCGCCCGCGTCGCCGGCTCGGTCAGGAGCGCCTGGAGAACCGGGAGGTTGTAGCAGAGGGTCTTGCCGGACGCCGTCGGCGTCACCACGACCGAGTGGCCGCCCTTGCCGAGGAGGTCGAGCGCCTTGGCCTGGTGCGTGTACAGCCCCTCGATCCCGCGCGCCCTCAGCGCATCCGCGAGCCGGGGGTCAATGGTGTCGGGAATCGGGACCGTCTGCGCGGGGCGAGCCGGGAAACGCCGGAGCGCCGTCACGGCCCCCCCGGATTCGGAGACGAGGCGGTCGATCAACTCGGCGAGGTCGACGCGCGGTTCCCCGGGCCCCGCCATCTCGGCGCCATCTTAGGAGTCGTGCGCGAACGTTGTCAACGTTCGGGCATCGCGGTTCTAATGAGGCGATCGTGATGCGCGCCGAGCCTCATCCCCGCACTCCCCGCAGCCCGGCCCGCTTCGTGCCGCCGCTCCTCTGCATGGGCCTCATCGCGCTCGGCTCCTCGAGCCTCCTGTCAGGCGGCCGGACTGGCCGGTGGATGCTGGCGCTGCTCGGCGCCCTCGCGCCGTGGGCGAGCACGGCCCTCCTCAACGCAGCCCACTTCGGGCTACGAAAGGTGGGGCACCTCGTCGAGTTCGGCGTCCTCGCGGTCTTGTGGTACCGCGCCCTGGCCCCGTCGCCGCGCGCGGTCACGGCCGCCTTCGTCCTCGCGGCGGCCTACGGCGGGCTGGACGAGCTTCGACAGGGGCTCGACCCGAGCCGCGTGCCCGCCGTGGGCGACGTGGCCGTGGACGCGCTCGGCGCGCTGCTCGGGCT
>JBGQGN010000201.1:0-7118 GCA_041497395.1 Methylomirabilia bacterium | reverse complement strand
TCCATCAACTTCCTCGGTGGCCACGCGATCGTCGGCGGCTATCTCCCCATCGCCGCCGGCGTCGGCTTCGCGTTCCGGTACGAGGACCGCGCGCGGGTGATCCTCTGCGTCTTCGGGGATGGCTCGGTGCCCCAGGGGGAGTTTCACGAGTCGATGAATCTGGCCGGCCTCTGGAAGCTGCCGGTCGTGTTCATCTGCGAGAACAACCGCTACGCTATGGGCACCGCCATCCAGCGGGCGCTGGCGCAGACCGATATCTCGAAATTCGCCGCCGCGTACGCGATGCCGGGGGAAGCCTGCGACGGCATGGACGTGCTGGCCGTGCGAGAGTGCGTGGGGCGCGCCGTCGCGCGCGCCCGGGAGAGCAAGGCCCCGACGCTGGTCGAGGCCCGCACCTACCGGTTCCGGGGCCACTCCATGCGGGATCCCGCCGCGGCCGTGTACCGTACGAAGGAAGAGGTCGAGGAGGAGAAGCGACGCGATCCGATCCTCGGCCTGCGCGAGCGGCTCCGCGGGGCGGGGGCGCTCGACGAGGCCGCCTGGCAGGCCCTGGTCGAGCGGGTGGAGGCGCGCGTCAACGACGCGGTGGAGTTCGCCGAGGCCTCGCCGGAGCCGCCGGCGGAGTGGCTGACCGCGGACGTCTACGCGTGAGGCGCGGCCGGGACCGGGGCGCGCGGAGAGGGAGGCAGGCATGGCGGTGATCACGTACCGGGAGGCGCTGAACCACGCCCTTCGCGAGGAGATGGAGCGGGACGACCGGGTGTTCCTGGTCGGCGAGGAGGTCGGGGTGTACGGCGGCGCCTACAAGGTGAGCCAGGGGCTGCTCGAGAAGTTCGGCGAGCGGCGCGTCGTCGACACGCCGATCTGCGAGTCCGGATTCACGGGGGTCGGGATCGGCTCCGCGATGGTGGGCCTCCGGCCCATCGTCGAGATGATGACCTTCAACTTCGCGCTGGTGGCGCTCGACCAGATCGTCAATCACGCGGCGAAGCTCTTCTACATGTCGGGCGGCCAGTTCCCCATCCCGCTGGTGATCCGGGGGCCGGGGGGTCCCGCCCACCAGCTGGCCGCGCAGCACTCGCAGTCGATGGAGTCGTACTTCTGCCACGTGCCCGGGCTCAAGGTGGTGCGCCCGACGTCGCCCCGCGACGCCAAGGGGCTCCTCAAGAGCTCGATCCGGGACGACAACCCGGTGATCTTCATCGAATCGGAGACCCTCTACGGCGTCAAGGGCGAGGTGCCCGACGACGCCGACTTCCTCATCCCCCTCGGGGTGGCCGAGGTCAAGCGCGAGGGCCGCGATGTGACGGCCGTCGCCTACTCGGGCATGTACTACCGGGTGCTCGAGGCCGCCGAGGAGGTCGAGAAGACCGACGGCATCTCGGTGGAGATCGTCGACCCCCGCACCCTCCGTCCGATGGACACCGAGACCATCCTGGCCTCGGTGCGGAAGACGCATCGCGTGCTGGTGGCCGAGTCCGGCGCGGGGTTCGCCGGAATGGGCTCCGAGATCGCGTCCTTCATCACGGAGAGCGCGTTCGACGACCTGGACGCCCCGGTGACGCGGATCTTCGGCGCCAACGCGCCGATGCCGTACGCGCGGAACCTCGAGCGGCTCAAGACCCCGTCGAAGGAGCGGATCATCGACGCGATCCGCAAGCTCTGTTCAGTCTGACGATTCCCCGAGGAGGGTGAGCGGGCCATGGCGGTGACCAAGGTTGTCATGCCGAAGCTGTCCGAGGCGATGGAGACCGGGAAGCTCCTGCGCTGGCTCAAGCAGGAGGGCGACCGGATCTCGGGTGGCGACATCATCGCCGAGATCGAGACCGACAAGGCCGACATCGAGCTCGAGGCGTTCGGCTCGGGCGTCCTGCGAAAGCTCCTCGCCACGCCGGGGACGGCGGTGCCGGTCGGCGAGCTGATCGCCGTGATCGCCGAGCCAGGCGACGACATCAGCGCCGTGGTCGGCGGAGCGCCCGCCCGGCCGGCGGCCGCGCCGGCGCCCACGCCGGTGCCCGCTGCGGCTCCGGCCGCCGCACCGGTTCCCAGCGCGCCCGCGCCCGCCGGGGTGACGAGCGCTGCCATGGTGCTCCCGCCCGGTCGGCTGCGGGTCTCGCCCCTCGCGCGGAAGCTCGCCCAGCGGGCGAGCATCGACCTCGCCCGGGTGACCGGGACCGGGCCGGGCGGCCGGATCATCCAGCGGGACATCGAGGCGTCCGTCGCCGCGCGGCCCCCGGCCGCGGCCGGGCGACCGGCCGCCGTGGCGGCGACCATGCCCGCGGTCGCGGCGATGGCGCCGGCCGTCGCGCGCACCGGTCCGGACACCGAGGACGTCCCGCTGAGCCCGATCCGCGCCGCGATCGCGCGACAGATGACGCAGTCCAAGGCCCCGGTCCCGCACTTCTACATCACGACCGAGATCGCCATGGAGCGCGCGGCGGCGCTGCGCGAGGAGCTCCAGGCGCTCCCGGGGGCGCCGAAGGTCACGTTCACCGACGTGGTCGTCCGCGCCTGCGCGGTGACGCTCCAGAAGCACCCGGGGGTCAACGCGAGCTTCACCGGCGACGCCATCCGGCGACATCGGGCCGCCCACATCGGGATTGCCGTCGCCGTCGAGGACGGCCTCATCACGCCGGTCCTCCGGGACTGCGACCGGAAGTCGCTGTTCCAGATCGCCGCGGAGTCGCGGGACCTGGTCGAGCGGACCCGGGCGCGGAAGCTCCGCCAGCAGGAGCTCTCCGGGGCGACCTTCTCCGTGTCGAACCTCGGGATGTTTCCCGTGGACGAGTTCAGCGCGATCATCAATCCCCCCGAGGGCGCGATCCTGGCCGTGGGGGCGATCGTCGACAAGCCGGTCGTGGTCGATGGCCAGCTGGCGGTGGGCAAGCGCATGCGCGTGACCCTGTCGGCCGACCACCGGGTCATGGACGGCGCCATGGGCGCCCGCTTCCTGGCCGATTTGAAGGCAGCCCTCGAGGCGCCGTTGGCGCTCCTGGTTTGACCCGATGAGCGAGCGCTTCGACGCCGTCGTCGTCGGCTCGGGCCCGGGCGGCTACGTCTCGGCGATCCGGGCCGCCCAGCTCGGGCAGCGGGTGGCCGTCGTCGAGGCCGACCGGCCCGGAGGCATCTGTCTGAACTGGGGCTGCATTCCCACGAAGGCGCTCCTCCGGAACGCGGAGGTGCTCCAGCTCTTCCAGCGTGCGGGGGAGTTCGGCGTGACCGTGGACAACCTCCGCGCCGACTACCGGGTCGCCTACACGCGGAGCCGCCAGGTGGCCGACCGGATGTCCAAGGGCGTCGAGTTCCTGTTCCGGAAGAACAAGATCACCCTGATCCCGGGGCGCGCCACGCTCGCGGCCGCGGGCGCCGTGCGCGTGCAGGCGCCGGACGGTAGCGTCCGGACGCTCGAGGCGCGGGCGATCGTGCTCGCGACGGGCGCCGTGCCGAAGAGCCTGCCGGGCGTGCCGATCGACAAGACCCGGGTCATCAGCTCCGACGAGGCGCTCCGGCTCGAGCGCCTGCCGCCCTCCGTGGTGGTGATCGGGGCCGGGGCCGTCGGCGTCGAGTTCGCCGACATCTTCGCCGCGTACGGGGTCCAGGTCACGATCGTCGAGGCTCTCCCGCGGCTCTTGCCGATCGAGGACGAGGAGATCTCGAAGCTCCTCGCGCGGAGCTTCGCCAAGCGGAAGATCGACGTGCGCACGGGCGTGAAGGTCCAGGCGGTGCGCGTCGGCCGCGACGGGGTGACGGTCGAGCTCGAGCAGGAGGGCCAGGCCACCCGCGTGGAGGCCGGCCTGGTCCTGATGGCCGTGGGCCGAGGGGCGAACATGCAGGCTCTCGGGCTCGACGCTCTCGGGGTGGCCATGGACCGGGGGTTCGTCAAGGTCTCACCCCGGATGGAGACGTCGATCCCGGGTGTCTACGCGATCGGCGACCTGGCGGGCCCGCCGCTCCTCGCGCACAAGGCGAGCGCCGAGGGCATCGTGGCCGCCGAGGCGCTTGCCGGGCACCCCGGTCACCCGGTCGACTACCGGACGATCCCGGGCTGCACCTACTGTCATCCGCAGGTGGCGAGCCTCGGCCTCACCGAGGCGCAGGCCCGGGCAGACGGCCGCGCGGTGAAGGTGGGCAAGTACATGTTCCTGGCCAACGGCAAGGCCCAGGCGCTCGCCGAGCCCGAGGGTCTCGTCAAGATCGTCGCGGCCGCCGACACGGGCGAGATCCTGGGCGTCCACATCCTGGGGGCGGAGGCCACCGAGCTGATCGCCGAGTTCGGGCTCGGGAAAACCCTCGAGGCCACCGTCGAGGAGGTGGGCCACACGATCCATGCCCACCCGACGATGGCCGAAGCGGTGATGGAGGCCGCCCTCGACGCCATGGGGCAGGCCATCCACCTCTAGGGGGTCGACTTCCCCGCCCCGGGGTCCGGCGCGCGGTGAGGCCGGGGTGCTGCAGGCGGCCCGCCCGGGCGGGCCGAGCAGAGTGGGAGCCTAGACGCCCTCGAGGGGCTCGTCGCGGCCACGCAGCCGCGCGATCTCTTCCCGCATGGCGCCGCGTCCCGCCTCGAACGCGGCCTTCAGCTGGGCGGAGGTGTCCTCGACGACCTCGCGGCCGCGCCCGAGGTACTCCTGGGCCCGGACCTGGGCGTCGCCCACCGTCTCCTGGGCCCGCTTGGCCAGCTCCGACCCGCGCTCCCGGGCCTGGCGGGCCCAGTCGGTGCTCTTCTCCCGGAGCAGCTCGCGCGTCTCGTCGCCCGTCTTCGGGGCCAAGAGGAGCGCGGCGGCGGCGCCGATGAGGGCGCCCACGGCGAGGAGACCCAACGCTCCCAGGAAGTTCAGGTCATCGCGGTCTTCACTCATGGCTTACTCCTTGCCGCGGTGGCGCGCCAGGCGGTGGACGAACACGTCGATCCCCTTCTGGAGGCCCCGCGCGACGCCGACCACGCGGCCCACGGTCCCAAAGCCCGCGAGCAGGCTGGTGAGGTTCGTCACCCGGGCCACGACGTCCTGCGCCATCAGCGCGATGCCCTCGATCTGCCGGAGGTCCTTGGTCGCCTGCTGGGCGAGGGTGCGGTGCTCCTGGAGCAGGGCCTGGATCTGGGTGGTCAGGGGCTTGACCTCGCGGTCGACGGACGCCAGCGTCTGCTCCGCCGCGCGCGCGGTCCGGGCCACCTGGAGGAGGGCCGGAATGACCGCGATCACGAGCGCGAGGAACGCCAGGCTGGCAATCAGCGCCGCTACCTGTAGCACGGGGGGCCCCTTTGTCGTCGCGAGGGTGAGCCCCCAACGTAACAGAGGCCCCGGGCCGGCGTCAAATTTGGGCCCGGTGAGTTTGACGGTCTCTCCACAGGCCCCGTATACTGTTCAACCGATGTTTCGTCAGGTCGCGCGGCCTCCTCGTTCCTGGTCCGGGAGCGCCGGTTGAGTCTCGACGAGCGCTTCGCCGAGCTGACCCGGCTGCGCGCGGTGGCTGAGCTCGGCGGCGGGCCCGAGCGGATCGCCCGCCAGCATGCCGCCGGCAAACGGACCGCCCGGGAGCGGGTCGCGGGTCTCGTGGACAAGGGTTCCTTCGAGGAGCTCGACCGGTTCGTCGTCCAGCAGGCCACCGACGTCGGCGGGGCCGGGCCGCCCGTGCTGGGCGACGGCGTGGTGACCGGGTCCGCGCGGATCAACGGGCGGCCGATCTACCTCTTCGCCCAGGACTTCACCGTGTTCGGGGGCTCGCTCTCGCTGCCCTACGCGCAGAAGATCTGCAAGGTCATGGACCTTGCCCTCAAGGTCGGCGTGCCCATCGTCGGCCTGAACGACTCCGGTGGGGCGCGCATCCAGGAGGGCGTGGTCTCGCTCGCCGGCTACGCCGACATCTTCCTCCGGAACGTGCTCGCCTCGGGAGTGGTGCCGCAGATCTCGGCGATCATGGGCCCGTGCGCCGGGGGGGCGGTGTACTCCCCGGCGATCACGGACTTCACGTTCATGGTCCGCGGGTCGTCCTACATGTTCGTGACCGGTCCCGAGGTCCTCAAGGCCGTGACTCACGAGGAAGTGACCTTCGAGGAGCTCGGCGGGGCCGACACCCACGCGCGGGTCTCGGGGGTCGCCCATTTCGCTGCCGAGAGCGAGGACGCGTGCCTCGAGGCGATCCGGGAGCTCCTGAGCTTCCTGCCGCCGAACAACCTCGAGGATCCCCCGGTGCGCCCGACGGCCGATCCGCCCGACCGGATGGACGAGAGTCTCCAGCGCCTCGTGCCCGACAACCCGACCAAGCCGTACGACATGAAGGAGCTGATCCAGACGGTCCTCGACGACCAGCACTTCTTCGAGGTCCAGGCGGAGTACGCGCCGAACCTGGTCGTGGGCTTCGGACGGCTCGGGGGCCGGCCGGTCGGGGTCGTGGCGAACCAGCCGGCGCATCTGGCGGGGTGCCTCGACATCGCCGCCTCCCTCAAGGGCGCCCGCTTCGTCCGGTTCTGCGACTGCTTCAACATCCCGCTCGTCACGTTCGAGGACGTACCGGGATTCCTGCCCGGCACCGCGCAGGAGTATGGCGGCATCATCAAGCACGGGGCCAAGCTTCTCTACGCCTTCGCCGAGGCGACGGTGCCCAAGCTCACCGTCATCACCCGCAAGGCGTATGGCGGCGCCTACTGCGTCATGGCCAGCAAGCACATCCGCGCGGACGCGAACTTCGCGTTCCCGACCGCCGAGATCGCGGTGATGGGGCCCGAGGGGGCGGTGAACATCCTGTACCGCCGGGAGCTCGGGGAGACCGGCGACCCCGCGCGCTTCCGGGCCGAGCGGGTCGCCGAATTCCGGGAGAAGTTCGCCAACCCCTACGTGGCGGCGGCGCGCGGGTACGTCGACGACGTCATCGAGCCGCGCGAGACGCGCCGCCGGCTCGTCTCGGCCCTGGAGACCTTGCGCACCAAGCGGGACCAGAACCCGCCCAGAAAGCACGGGAACCTGCCGCTGTGAGGCCCCCCCCCCCCCCCCCCCCCCCCCCCCCCCCCCCCCACCCCCCCGCCCCCCCCCACCCCCCCCCCCCCCCCCCACCCGCTGCGCCCCCGCCACCCAGCGGAAACTCCCAAACACCGCGCCCCTGGCGTCGAGAAAAAACAGCGT
>JBGQGN010000200.1:0-7132 GCA_041497395.1 Methylomirabilia bacterium | reverse complement strand
GGACGCTGGTGGCGCCGGAGGCCGGGATCACGAGAAGCGCGGGGAGCAGCGTGCCCGCCACGATCACCCCGCCCCAGAAGACGCGGCTCAGCGGGCCCCGGGTGATGACTCGCGCGGCGGTCCGCGTGTCCGTGTTCCCGTGTGGCGTGTAGCACTCGGCGAAGACGAGAAACACGTTCACACCCAGCCCCACGAGGAGCACGCTCCGCGCGGTGGCCGACGGCGGCGTCACCAGGAGGCTCACGGCCGCCCCAGCGGTCGCCGCGCCCGCCAGGAGGTGCGGCAGCACCAGCGGGCTCTGCCAGAAGTCCCGCCCCTCCGCCTGGGCGAAGAGGAAGGCGCTGTAGCCCGCGGCGCCGAGCGCCAGGAGCAAGAGGGGGATCGCGAGGACGCCGAGCACTGCGCCACCGCCCGCGACGGCCGCCAGGATCCAGAGGCCGAGCGCCGCGCCGAACGCGAGCAGGATCCAGGCGCCCAGGACGAGCCAGGAGCGCGGGTTCGGCCGGAGGAGGAGGTAGTGGAACCGCTCGGGGCGCTTCAGGTCGACGATCAGCAGGCCCCCGGTAAGCAGCAGGAACAGCAGCGCGACGAGCGGAAGGCCCAGCTCGGCGGCGCTCCCCCCGCCGAGCACGCCAGCGGCGGCGGCCAGCGCGGCCCCGGCGGCGACCGACTTCGTCCAGAGGTACGCCCCGACGCGCCACCCCCAGGGTCGGGGCTCGTGCGACACGTCGTACACCGTGCGGCCGAGAGTCTCGACGGGCTTGGCGGTCCTCCCCGCCGGCGCTTCCGGCTGCCATCCGCCGGCGAGGGCGACCAGCGAGACGGGCTCGCCCGCGCGCTGGCCCCACAGGGTCGCGGTCGGCGCGTCCTGGAGCGTGGGCGCGAGCGTGGCGTGGTCGGCCCCGACGTAGAAGAGCTTCGGGCGCGTCCCCTGCTCCGGTTTCCGGACGCTCACCTGCTCCCGGGCGATCACGCGCGAGACCTCGCTCTCGGGGTCGTCGAGGTCTCCGGTGAGAATCGCCCGCACGGGGCAGACGATGACGCACGCGGGCTCGAGCCCCCGGTCCACTCGGTGGGCACAGAAGTGGCACTTGGCGGCGGTCTGCGTGTCGGGGTCGATGTAGAGCGCGTCGTACGGGCACGCCTGCATGCACGCCTTGCAGCCGATGCAGCGGTCGCGGTCGAAGTCGACGATCCCGTCCGGCCGCCGGTAGAGCGCCACCGTGGGGCAGATGGTCACGCAGGGCGCGTTGTCGCAATGGTTGCAGCGAAGGACCGCGAAGTGCCGGCGGGTGTTCGGAAACTCGCCCTTCTCGACGTACTTCACCCACGTCCGGAACGTGCCGAGAGGAACGCGGTTCTCCTCCTTGCACGCCACCGTGCAGGCGTGGCAGCCGATGCACCGCGTCTGGTCGATCACGAAACCGTAGCGCACGCGTCACTCTCCCTGAACGTCAAGCGCGAAAGACATCACTCGTCGGCCGGAGACGACGGAACCCACCGCCGGCGCGTCACGGCAAATAGCCACCACCCATCAGGGCCATCCGGGCGCCCACGATGGCCAAGGAGCCCGCCAGCACCCGGCGAATGACCCCGGCGCTCGTGCCGATCGACATCCGCGCCCCCAGCTGGGCTCCCGCGAGGATGCCTAGCCCCATGAACCCGACGGTGGGCAGGTCCACGTGGCCCAGGGCCAGGAACGTGAGCGCGCCGGCAAACGCGGAGATGCTGAGCACGAAGTGGGAGGTCGCCGTGGCCACGTGCACGGGCAGGCCCAGCACCACGATCAGAAACGGCACGTGGATGATGCCGCCGCCGATCCCGAAGATGCTGGAGATCACCCCGACCACGAGGCTGACCAGCACGCCCTTCCAGACGTCGACGCGATAGTGGTGGGTTCCTCCGCTCGCGTCGACGAGCCGGCGCGCGTCCGCGCGGGAGGACGGCCCGGCCGTCCGGCCGAGGAACAGGAGCACCGCGAT
Source organism: Methylomirabilia bacterium (assembly GCA_041497395.1). Taxonomy (GTDB): domain Bacteria; phylum Methylomirabilota; class Methylomirabilia; order Rokubacteriales; family DASRDR01; genus DASRDR01. The sequence continues at coordinate 5,150 of JBGQGN010000200.1, read as the reverse complement.
CCCGATGAGCAGCACGCCGAAGGCCTGCCCGAACGCGTGGGAGGAGAGCGCGCGCGTCACGTAGGCGCCGCCGATCGCGCCCGGAAGCGTCGCCAGCGCGAAGCGCCATCCCAGGGCAAGGTCCACCCGCCGCTGGCGGAGGTACGCGATGCTCCCCGACAGGGCGTTGAGGAACACCAGGCTCAGCGAGGTCCCCACGGCCTCGGGCGGCGGGAAGTGGTAGCCCAGGAGCAGGAGAGGTACCAGGATGAAGCCGCCGCCGGCGCCGATCAGGGTCCCAAAGGTGCCGACCGCGAACCCGAGCGCGACCCGGGTCACGGCGCCCGTGATGTCCATTGATCCTGGCCTAGGGCGATCGCCGCGCGCTGAACCCCGGATCGGCCAGCCATGCGCGTTTGAGGGTGTCACCCCGGAGACCGCAGCGGAGCGCCTCGAGGGCGAGGATGTCCTCGGGCGCGACGTTGCCCAGGCTGACGTTGGGGCCGAACCGGAGGACGAGGTACCGCTGCTGGGGCCCGAGCGGCGCCTCCCAGAGGATGCGGCCGGGGTCGCGCACGCCCTTCAGGAAGGCCTCGATCTCCGCTTCCTTGGGCAGCCCGGAAGCATCGTAGATACCCACGCCCTTGCCCGCCTCCCGCGCTTCCATGATGACCATGAACGCGCCGCCCTCGAGGTCCGCGTTGACGACCTCGGCGAGCGCCGCCATCGGCTGGGCGTCGGCGGGGTCCTTCTTGCCCACCTCCGACAGGACGCGGAAGCCCGCCTTCACGGCCTTCTGGATGGCGTCGGCCCGGGTCCGGCGGTCCATCTCGATCGTGCCGTCCGAGACCTCGATCGCGTTGAAGCCGAGCTCGCGCGCCCGGTCGAGGTAGCGGTCGAGCGCGCCCTGCCAGACCGCGACCTCCTGGAAGGTCCCGCCCGGCATGCAGTAGAGGCCGTGGGCCGTGACCGTCCGCACCTTCTCCTTGAGGACGTCGCGAGCGAAGAAGGCCGAGGTCCCGAAGGTGAGCTTCAGCACGTCGATGACCGGCGCCGCCACCTGCATCAGGTCGTCGATCGCGTTCAGGCCGAGCCCCTTGTCGATGACCATCGTCCAGCCGCCATCGCGCGGCTTCCGGAGGCGCTCCGGGACCGGCACCTCGATGACGCCGTCCCAGGCCGGCCGGCGCGCGGCCTCGTCGCGCTCACTCATCCAGCAGACCCTCCATGCAGTTGCGGGCCCCGCAGAGCGTGCTCCGGGCGCTCTTGATCGTGGCCCGGTCCACCAGCCCCTGCATGGCGTGGAGCCGCCGGGTCATGAGCGCCGGCGTGTCGAGCGACGGGACGGGCAGCCGGTCGTAGAGGAGCACGGTGTTGCCCTGCTTCTCGGTGGCGTTGTCGAAGAGGAGCTTGACCAGCTTCTCCCGGCGGTCGAGCGGCGTGACGACCGCCCGGTCCCGGCCCGACTCCACCTTCGGGCTGACGATCCGGAGGGACGGGCTCACCAGCACGTCCGACGGCGTCTGCACGTGCCGGAGGTCGAGCGCGATCTTCGAGCCCCAGGGGTCCGGCGACGGCGGCAACGCGGTCCCGAGCCGCTCGAGAACGGCGGGAAAGTCGTAGAGGAGGGTGCCGAGCCGGATGTTGTCGAAGAGGGAGCCCTTGTAGAACTCGTATCCGCCGTCCGTCAGGCGGACGTGGGTCATCTCCGTCGAGAAGATGGTCCAGCCTCGCGTGAGCCCCTCCAGCAGGAACACGGTCTTGCCCGCCCCGGCGCCGCCCGGGATGAGCCAGAGATCGCCCTTGTCGTCGACCATGGCGCTCGCGTGGAACGACCACGTGTCATGGTAGCGCTCGAGCGCGTGGATCGCGTAGCGGAAGACGAACCCCAGGTTCCCGAACAGGGAGTAGCGGCGGTCGGAGTTGCCCGCCTCGAGGGCCGTCCAGTCCCCCACCGCGAGCACGCGGTCGGGCTCGAGCGCGATCGCGGGTGCGAGACCGGGTGTGTCGACGATGCGGATCTCCGCGTCCACGCCCGCCGGCGCGCCGTCCCATGGTACGTCGTCGACGCGATGGTAGTCGGTCAGGAGCGACTGGGGTACTCGGTCGGTGAAGTACTCCGAGCGCGTGAGGAGCTCCCGGTTGTTCGAGACGAGGCCGAGGCGGGTGTGAACGATGCGGATCGCGCGACGAAGAAAGTTCATGGTCGACTCTGGTCGCTGGTGGCGCTCGGCCCTCGCCCGCCGGCCGTCGACGCCCGCGGACACGAAGGGTCGGCTGCCGGCGCGGCCTAGCCACTGTCCCAGAGGGACGGCGATCGTGTCAAGGCGACCCGGGACGGGTGTATGGATTGAGCTTCGGGCGCAGCACGATCCGCTTGCCCTGGTGCTGCAGGACCGCCCCGTCCGGCGTGATCTGCTCGACGACCGTCTCGCCATCCAGCGTCTGTCCCTCGACGTACTTCCGTCCGCTGATGAAGACGAGCCGCTCCGCGGGAACGTCCGAGTACACGAGCACGTCGAGCGTGAGCCGCGCCAGCGTCTGAGGGGGCGCGGGCTGGGCGGCCCTGCCAGCTCCGGCATCGGGTAGCGGCGCGGGCGCCGGCACGACCGCCGGCTGGGCGACGGGATCACCTCCTGGCCGGAGCTCGGGGACTGGCACCCGATTGACGACGGGAGGCGACGTCGGACGCGATTCGGCCGCGGATGCCTGCCTGGTCGCAGGCGCCTCCGGTGAGGCCCTTCTGTCCGGCGCCCGCCGGAGGTCGTCGCCGGCGCGCGCGGCCCGCGTGGTCTTCGCGGGGGGCGCGACGCGCGGCCTCGCGGGGGCGCGACCACCAGGCGGACGCTCGACGGCCGGGCCGGGAGTGAGGGCCGGCACCGCCGCGGGGCTCTCCAGCGCGCGCTCGAGCGCCGGAGGCGGCGCCTCGGGATCGGCGCTCGCCCGCGACGCCGCCGGGTCGGCCGCCGCCGGCGGCAGCGCCGCGGCTCGCACCGGATCCGGACGGGTCGGCGCCCACGGAAGGCTGTACGTCACGACCGCACTCAGGGCGACCGCGCCGGCAGCGACGGCCCAGGCCCAGTGGGGTCGGCGGAGCAGCTCCGTACCTCCGTGCGCGGTGGCGAGGGTGGGAACCCGCGAGACCTGGCGGTCGCGCTCGGCCTTCCTCAGGGCATCGAGGATGTAGGACACGGCCCTCGCCCTAGGGTGTCCCTGCGGAAAGCCGCGGCACGTCGGGTCCCCATTCCGCCCGCCGCAGGACCATCGCGGTCTCGCGACCGACCACGCCGTCCGGCTCGAGCGAGCGGGCCTGCTGGAAGGCCGTGACCCGCTCCCACAGCCCCTGGTCGTACGGCCGGCCACTCTCGATCGGCAGACCGGCGCCGGCGACCCGCGCCATGCGCTGCCGGAGCCAGTCGGCGGCAGGGCCACGGGCTCCCCGCCGGACCGGGAGCTCTCCCGGCGGGGGCCGCCAGAGGACGACGAAGGCGCCGTCCCAGAATGGCTCCACCTCGGCCAGCAGCGCCGTGACGACGCGGTCGCCGAAGCGAAGCGTCGCCTCCGATGGCGTGAGCGCCGTGAGAACGGCGTAGCGCCGCTCGCCCCCCGGACCCGCGAGCTCGAGCGCGGCGGGAAGATCGAGCCGGCGAAGCTTCTGCCAGCTGCCGACCGCCGCGAGGCACTCGAGCGCCCCCGCGGGTGGCCCTTCGCAGTCCGGCTGGCCACCCGCGGCGTGCACACCCCAGAGGCCCAGGAGTACAGCCAGGGCATCCCCCTTCGTTGCCGGGACCGCCGGGTCACGGAGGACATCCGCGAGGCGCGGGGCTGGGGAGGGCTCGGACGCCCGTGCCGCCGCCGCGCCGGTCGCCAGCGCGGGCACGCCGGCCAGCGAGGGGCCCGACGGGCCTGACACGATGCTCTCCCGACCGGCATCGTCCCGGCCGATTTCCCCCGGCGCGAGGAGCACGAGCCCGACCCCTCCGGTGGCGGCAACGAGGGCCGCAGCGGCGACCCGCCGCGCCCAGCGCTGCCACGGCTGTGGAGGATGGCCCAGCACCTCGGCCGCCGCGCGCCGCACGGTCGCGGCATCGACCTGGGGGCGCTCCCGCGTGTAGGCGCCCAGGAGGGCGCGGTCGGCAATGGCGTTGATGAGGCGAGGAATGCCGCGCGACCGGCGGTGGAGCGTCCGCAGGGCGGGCTGGGTGAACACCGCCCGGCCTCGGCCCGCCACGGCGAGCCGGTGGCGGATGTATGCGCGTGTCTCCGCACGCGAGAGCGGCTCGAGGTGGTAGCGAGCCGTGACCCGCTGGGCGAGCTGGCGCAGCTTCGGCTGATCCAGGATCGCCGTCAGCTCCGGCTGGCCGATCAGGATCACCTGGAGGAGTTTCTCCCGGGCGGTCTCGAGGTTCGTGAGGAGGCGCACCTCCTCCAGCACCTCGGGCGAGAGATTCTGAGCCTCGTCCACGATGAGAACGGTGCGGCGGCCGCCGGTGTGAGCCTCGAGCAGGTGACGGTGGAGCCGGTCGACGAGCTCCTTGGCGCTGGTCGTGCCGCCCGGGTACGGGATGCGCAGCTCGTCGCACACGGTGGCGAGGAGCTCGACGGGGCTCAGCCGCGGGTTGAGGACGAGCGCGAGATCCACGTGGGAGGGCAGCTGCTCGAGCAGGCACCGGCAGACGCTCGTCTTGCCGGTTCCCACCTCACCGGTGAGCTGGACGAAGCCGCCGTGCTCGCCCACGCCGTAGACCAGGTGCGCGAGCGCCTCGCGGTGCCTGGCGCTCATGTAAAGGAAGCGCGGGTCCGGCGTGATGGAGAACGGGAGCTCGCGCAGGCCGAAATGTGAGAGATACATGGCTCCCCCCGGGCGGGCTGCCCCACAAGCAGCATAGCATCTCCGCGCTCCCGCCATGAACTGCGCCGCACTGGAAGACCTCTGGCCGCGGAGCCGCTGAACTTTTTTGACAACCCGCCGGGAGCCTGCGTACCGTGTATCCGATGGCCTCTCCCGGCGGGGGCGCTTTGCCCAAGACCAAGGCACGGAAGTGGGTGCTGGTCGTGGACGACAACGCGCGCCTTCGCGCCCTCTGGATCGAGGTGCTCGAAGAGGCGGGCTACCGTGCCATCGGGTCGGAGGACGGCCTGGCGGCGGCGGACCTCATCCGGGATCTCTT
>JBGQGN010000199.1:0-7139 GCA_041497395.1 Methylomirabilia bacterium | reverse complement strand
GTCCTTCTCGGCCCGGAGGCGGGCAAGTCCGGCGCCGGAGCTCAAGCGCACGAACTCCGCCTGGATGCCCGTCGCCTTGCCAAACGACTGCTTGACCGCTTCGCACCACGCCGGATCGGGACTGCAGAGGATGTTCACACGGCCTTGCGCGCCGGCCGACAAGGGCCACATCGCCAAGAAACCGAGCACCAGGACGCCGATCATGTTGAGTATCCGTTTCATCTTCCACACCTCCCGGCTAACACCTGTCATGTTTGGACGCTCAGCACGGTGACCATCACGAACAGCGCGTCGTCTCCCCCGACTCCTTCGTGGCCTTGGCTCGTCCGACATCAAGTTCAACGGCCGGCCCAGGGGGCGGGTCGGACGGCGCCCGCGCTTCATCCTCGGGGGCCCCCGCAGCGTGCCATCGTAACAGAAACGTAACAATCCAGCCCGGCCAGCCCGGCCAGCCCGGCTGATCCCCCCGGTCGTGTGCAGGGAGACCTCTTAGGCCCGCTTGCTCGGGCCTGGCCGCTCCGCGTCCGCGGAACGGGGCGACCGTCGCCGCCACCAGGCAAGTGCCATGCGTCGACCGCCGCCGCTCGTCACGTCGCCCCGCCACTCCGACTCGTGGTGCTCACGCACCGCCGGCGGTCTCGCGCGCCCGCTCGAGCGCCGACACGATGGCGGGCGCGTCCAGCACGAACTCCATCGGACCGATCTCTCGCTCGTACACGTCGCTCGGAATCGCCTGCTTCACGTGCCCCTCGAGCACGTGGTATACGGGAAGTCCCAACGGGACTCCGGCCAGGGGCCCCGCGTAGCTCGGATCGCCTTCAGTCAAGGTGAGGGCCACCATCACGGTGCTCCCCGCGGTCGGCGTGCCCAGGAGCACGACCATCCGCTCCCGCTCGCCCCCCTCCACCAGCCGCTGAATCGATCCCTGCTCCTCGAGGTCCATGGCGCCCGCCGACGTTCAGACGAAGCACTGCGTCACCTCATAGATGACCTGGCCTCCGGCGCCCTCGATGCACGCGCGGAGCGCGGGCGCGGGAATCCCATCCCGCTCACCGAGTGCGAGGACCAGCTTGTCTCTCAGGTCCAGCATCCGACTCACCCCCTTCCCCAGTTCCTGACGCATTCGATCGTCGCATCCCGTGTGTCGGGGCTCGCTCACCCGCCGCCGTTCCGCTCGAGCAGGATGCTGGCGCCGTCGCCCATCGTCGTCATCCGCCCGAGGAACAGGCTGCCCTTGGCCACGAGCTGCACCCGGCGCAGCGCGCCGGCCGTCAGGCCGGCCAGCGCGTGGGGCAAGTATGGCACCGCCGAGGCGATGTGACCCTGCGTCGGCGAGAAGCCGGGGAGCCCGCGCGCCCGCGCGAACCCGGCCATCCCGTCCCGTCCGATCTCCCCGGCCTGCGCGGCGAGCGCCGCGATGATCCGGTAGTTGTTCGCCGCCACGTCTCCGGAGCCGGCCGGCTCCGTGATGTCGGGATTGTGTAGCTCCACCGCGAACCGATCGACATCGGACAGGCGCAGCCCCAGCCGCCGGAGCGGCGCGGCCGTGAGCGCGGCGGCCACCTGGTGGGGCGCGTCGCCGTCGCCGAGCCGGAGCGTGGTCGCGGTGTCGAGCCGGAGCCAGGGGCTCGCGCCGTCGTCCAGCACGACGTCGATGGCGACGCCGACGAGGACGTCCTCGAGGACCGGGTAGCCGGCGCTCAGGTGGCCGAGCACCTTCATTCCGATCTTGGCGAGCGATCCGCCGGCGACCACGACCACGCGGCGGTAGAGACCACTCTGGACCAGGGCACCCGCCATGATCAGCGCGTGCAGCGGACCGGCGCAGAACGCCTTGACGTCCGCGCCCCCGGCGCCGCGCACCCCGGCCAGCTCCCCCATGGCCTTCGCGAGATTGCCCCCGCCCCGCTGGTATCGGTCGCCCACCGCCTCCTCGCCGCACCCCAGGAGGAAGTCGACCGGCTCGCCGCCCCGACCCAGGAGCCGGCGGAGGGCCAGCGCGCCGGTCACCTTGGCTGCCGCGTTCTCGAGAAGCACCGCCCCGGTCAGCGACTCGTCGTCCTCGTGACCGGGCGCGAACACGCCTGCGAGACGCTCGCCCTCGACGTACAGCGGCTCCGCGCCGGCGGCGACGGCGGCCTCCAAGGCGGGCGGCGCGGCCGTGCGCACCCCGAACCCGCTCAGGGCGGGAGCGAGTGCGGGAGCGAGTGCGGTCGCGAATCCCTCGCTGAAGGTCACGAGACGGGCGGAATCGGCGCGGGCAAGCCACGCGTAGAAGGTCGACTGATCGACGAGGCAGCCTCCCGGGCCCTCGGTGGAGGCGCCGGCCACGGGATCCGTGTGCCAGGGGCGGGGCCGGTCCCACAGGGTCTCCGGCGAGAGATTGCCGATCATGACCTGGTGCGGCGCGTACGCCACTGCCGCGTCGAACGGGCGGAGGTGCGCACGGATCTTCTCGCGCAGTCCCGGCCCTTCCCGCCGGAGCTCCCGTCGCGGCTTCGACCCCGAGCACACGAGGTCCGGCACGTGGGCGAGCACGAACTGGGCCGCCCGCACGACGGGCTGGATGGGCGGCCGCACAGCCGCGCTAGTACTCAAGGTAGGACTGGCGGCCGAGGCCGTAGTTGTCGAAGTGGCCGAAGATCGGCGAGTAGGCGCCCGAGAGCGCCTCGAGGTCGAGCGGGCCCGCCGCCGGCGTCCGCACTTCGGGACGCTCCTGGTCGAAGACCAGCTCGCGTCCTCCGACGACGCGGACCATCGCCGGCAGCGGATCGGCGGGGGCCAGCGTTCCCGTGCTGACGATCGCGTTCGCCTCGGGCACGCTGAAGAGCAGCGGCGGCTCGTCGGATCCGGTCTCGGCGAGCGCGGGCACGAGCCGGACGACCTTGATGTCGGACTCGATGGTGAGGAACGTCGTCTTGATGCCGGCCCGCTCCAGCTCCTGGATGGTGAGCATCACCTCGATCAGGTCGTTCCCGCCATGGTTCCACGTCACCAGCGCGCCCCGGGCGCCCAGCATCGCGGCGAGCTTCGCCGTCTGGTAGGCGCTCCGCTGCTTCTCGGCGAGCCCGCCCCACCGCGTCCGGGAGATGATCGATCCGACCCAGGCAATGTCGACGCCATGCCGCCGGTACAGGGCGGGCAGCACGGGATTGTTCACGTGGAGCCAGGTGCACTTGCCCGGGTAGCCGACGACGGCGTCCCCGGCGATGGCCCCGTCGAGCATCTCGTTCGGGTGGAGCAGCACCGGGAGCGCATGGGGCGTGTAGCCGTAGATGCCGGTACCGATCCCCGGAACCATGGAGGCATTCAGGGTGTGGACGTGCACCACTCGCGGGAGCCCGCCGTCCACCGGATCGAGCGCGAATCGTTGTCGCTCGGGTGGATCGGGGGCGATGAGATGGCGGGCCAGCTCATCGGCGACCCGGTGCAAGGCACCCCGCAGCGTCTCGTTCCACTCGGTCAGCTCCAGTTCCGGCACCGTCTCGAGCGTGAGGACGAGGTAGCGCAGAGTGCTGTAGACGGTCACCGCGCCCGGCCCGGACATGTCGATCAGGCTGTCGGTGGCCGCGCTCACGGCGCGCCGGATGTGAGGCAGCGCCTCCGAGCAGAGCATGACCCCGAAGCCCGAGTACCGGCGCGTCTCCCCGTCCCCGACGGTGTCGGTCGGATGCCCGGCGATTCCGGGATAGGCGTGCCCCCGCCCACGCACCTTGACCCGGGGCTCGACGATGTCCCGCATCTGCACGACGCGCGTCGCCTCACCGGGCTCCACCGGGTCCACCGCCATGCTGCGGATCCGCGGGTCGTCCAGGACCAGCTCCCGGACACGGCCCGGATCGACGGTGAGTCGACCGGCATCCCAGCCGGCCGGCGTGCCGAAGCCAACCGCGTCGACCGGAAAGGTCCCCAGCACGAGCTCCACCGTCAGGCCCCTCCGACGGGGTGGAACAGGGTCGGTCCGCTCACGGCGGTCTGGAGCACCTCCAGGCCGCGCTCGACGAGACGCCGGCGTAGCCGGCGGTCCAGCTCCGGCGTCTGCGAGGGGTCTCCGCACACGTGCTCGATCCTGACTCCCTGCACCACCCGGTTCGCGCCGGCTTGCATGGCCAGGGGCGGCAACGCGCTGATCACCGCCACCGGGATCCCCTTCCGCTCGATCTCCTTGCTGATCGTTGCCCCGCAACGATTGCAGGACCCTCAGGTGCAGACGAGGAGCACGCCGTCGGCCCGCTCGGTGACGAGCGCGGCCGCGATCTCGGCGCCGTTGCGCCGGCAGTCGAGGAGCCGCTGGTCGTTCCCGGTCGTCGAGCAGTAGAAGTCGACAAGCCGGCCGAACACGCCCTCGCGCTCGAGCTCGCGGACCGCGTCGAGCGGCAGCACCAGGTTCGGGTTGTCCGAGGCCATCTGGTTGTAGAACCCGCCGTGCACGCATTCGAACGCGTCGGACGACAGCGCGTCGAGGCCCGCCAAGGAGTAGCGGGCCCACTTCGTGTCGCTGCACCGCTTGAAGCGGTCCGGGTTCCCGCGCGGCACGATCGCTCCGCTCGTCACCAGCGCGATCGTCGCGCCCCGGAGGTCGCGGATCGGCGGGGCCGGCGGGACGGCGTCGTAGGCGTCGACCGGGATCTCGGTCTGGAAAGGCCGGCCGGCGAGCTTGGCGACGAGCATCGCCACGGCGCGCTCGGCGCCCGACGCGTCGCGCATGCCGGGTCGGCGCACCCCGCGCGGCAGATACCCCTCCACGGCGGCGGGCCCGAGAGCGACCCGGCCGCCGAGCTTCCTCACGAGCGGGAGCATCGCGGTGAGCCTGCGGCCCATCTCGGCCGCGGAGTTACCCGTCGGCACCACGTAGGCCTTCGGGTAGAGCAGGAGGCCGGGATTCTCCGGGTGCATCCCCGTGACGGCGGGCACGCCGGCCGCCGTCGCGAGCCGGCACACCTGGGCGCACGCGCTCCCATACCGCCCCGCGGCGAACGCCGGGCCCGCCACCACGACGTCCGGCCGGCACGCCTCGAGCCAGGCGCGGACCGCCGCATGCGCCTCGTCGCCGCGCTCGTTGAAGAAGTTGTCGCCGCAGACGAGCGTCGAGACGACGCGTCCCTCGTCCCCGAGGAGACCCTGGAGCGCGCGCCCGGGACCGACCGCCCCGTCTCGCCGCTCGGGGGGGTGATTCGCGTGCTCCTCCCCGCCCACTCCCGCGAAGAACTGGTTCAGGTAGTACCCGACTCGCAGCATGTCTCTACCCACGCCTCCTCGTGCGCACCAGGTCCGACGCGGCGTTCAGCGCCAGGACGGTGAAGGCGATCAGGGCCCCCGGCATCATCCCGTACCAGGGCGCCGCGTACATGTAGTTCCGGCTCTCGCTGACCATCAGCCCCCATGACGGCGCGGGGGGCTGGGTGCCGAGCCCCAGGAAGGACAGGCTCGCCTCGAGCAGGATCGCGCGCGAGGCGGCCACGGGAACCTGGACCACGATGGGCGAGAGGATGTTGGGCAGGATCGCGCGGAACAGGATGCGCCGGTCGGTCGCGCCGAGCGCCACCGCCGCCGCCGTGTACTCCATGCGCTTCTGCCCGAGGGTCCCCGCCCGCGCCAGCCGCGCGAACTGCGGCAGGCCCACGACCGCCACCGCGATCCCCGCGTTGAGAGAGCCGGGACCCGTCATCGCCACGAGCCCCATGGCCAGGAGGACGGGCGGGATCGCCAGCAGCGTGTCGATTCCCCGCATCACCACTCCGTCCACGATCCCGCCCTGCCAGCCCGCCCAGAGGCCGAGCGGGACGCCCACAGCGGCCGCCCCCAGCGTCGCGCCGAGCCCGATGGCCAGCGCGATGCGCGCCCCGTAGAGCAGCCGGCTCAGGATGTCCCGGCCGAACTGGTCCGTTCCCAGCAGGTTCGACCACGACGGGAGCGCGAGCGTGGCCGCCTTGTTCATCTCCGTCGGGTCGTGGGGCGCGAGGATGGGCGCCGCCGCCGCCGCGAGGACGAGGAGGGCGAGAAAGCCCAGGCTCGGACGTCGGACGAGGCTCACGAATCTCTGCCCACCCCCCTCCCGTAGCGGATCCGGGGGTCGAGCACCGCGTACGTGACGTCGGTCAGGAGGCTGATCGCCACGAAGGCGACGATGCTGACCAGGATGATGGATTGCGTCACGAGGTAGTCGCGGGTGAGGATCGACCGCCACAGCGCCGTGCCGAGCCCCGGGATCGCGAAGACCGCCTCGGTGATGACCGCGCCGCCGATGAAGAAGCCGGCCTGGATGCCGAAGACCGTGATGATGGGCACGAGCGCGTTCCGAAGGGCGTGCCGGAGGATCACGCCGCGGGGCGGCAGACCCTTCGCTCGCGCGGTCCGCACGTAGTCCTTCCCGAGGACGTCCTCCAGCGAAGCCTGGACGAACCGCGCCATGATGGAGCCGACGCCGATTCCGAGCGTCACCGCAGGCAGGGCGAGGCTCCGCGCCCACGCCCCGGGGCTCTCCGCGAAGGGCACGAAGCCCGAGGGCGGCACCCAGCGCATGCGGACGCCGAAGAACCACGCCAGCACGATGCCAAGCCAGAAGACGGGGACGGCGAGGGCGAGGCCGTGATACCAGCCGCAGAACCGCGCCGGCCAGGAGCGGGGGTGGGTGCCCCCGTAGATGCCCATCGGCAGCGCGATCAGCAGGACGACCCCGAGCGACCACGCCGCCAGCTGCAGCGTCACCGGCAAGGTCCGGGCCAGCGTGTCCCGCACCGGGATGCCGCTCAGCATGGAGTAGCCGAGGTCGCCCGAGACCACCCGGCCGAGCCACCGCGCGTACTGCAGGGGGATGGGCGCGTCGAGACCGAGGTAGTGCCGCAAGCTCCGGAGCTGCTCCGGCGTGCCCCGGTCCCCGAGGATGACCTGGGCGGGGTCGCCGGGCAGGGCCGCGACCATCGCGAACACGAGCACGGACGCGACGAGGATGGTGAGCCCCGCCTCCAGGCCTCTCCGGACCAGGTATCCCGCCATCCTCGTCCCGTCCCTGCCTCGTCCATTGACTGACCGCCGGCTACCGGTCGACCCAGGTGGCCTTGAGCGTGAGCAGCATCTGCGGGTCGACACCCAATGCGCGCACCGGCTTCGCGACGCCGTAGGTGGGCAAGCGCAGGTTC
>JBGQGN010000198.1:0-7144 GCA_041497395.1 Methylomirabilia bacterium | reverse complement strand
TGGGGGATTGCGTGGCGCCTCGCGGCGTCCACCACGCCATCCTCGAGGGCACGCGCGTCGCCCGCCAGCTCTGACGGGGCCAGACCCCTACTTCCATACATCTCACCAGCGGGATGGCGGCAATTGTATAGCAGTAAGGGTCTGACCCAGGTTTGGGTCCCGGCTGGGTGAAATGTCGGGAGATCAAAGCCTGACCCCGGTCTGGGTCGTTGCGGAGGCGGCGGCCGGCGAGCCGACGCTCGAGGCGCTCGGTGAGGCCGTCGAGCTGGCGCGGCCCGGCGCCCCGGGCGTGGTGTCGGTCGGTCCCGTCGAGACCCGCGAGGCGCTCGCCCGACTGGCGCGCCACGGCGCGGCCCGACTCGTGCTGCTCCGGACGCCCGGCGTCGCGTCCCCGGCCGAGGTGGGGTGCGCCGTGGGAGCCTGGCTCGGCGCGCCCGGCGCCCCCGCGCCGATCACGCTCCTTCCCCACACGCGCCACGGGCTCGGGGTCGCCGCGCAGCTCACCGTCCGCCTGGACGCCGCCCTCGCGCCCGAGGCCGTGGGCGTCCGGAGAGACGCCGACGGCGGCCTCGAGGTCACTCGCCCCGCCTACGGGGATCGCCTGTACGCGACCGTGCGGATCCCGGCCGGCACGGCCGCGGTCGTCACACTCCGGCCCGGCGCCCTCGGCGTCGGGCCGCCCACCGCCGGCCCCCCGGTGACCGTCGAGGAGTGGCCGGCGGTGACCGATGGCGCTCCAGCCGCGGCGCGGGTCCGGCGCGTGATGGCGGCCGATCCCCGCACCGTCGATCTGCGCGACGCCGAGCGCATCGTCGCGGGCGGCCGGGGCGTGGGGCCCGACGGCTTTCGCCAGCTCGAGGTGCTGGCCGATCTCCTCGGCGCCGCGGTCGGTGGAAGCCGGGTCGCCGTCGACCTCGGCTGGATCCCGTGGGAGCGGCAGGTCGGCCAGAGCGGCCGCGCGGTCGCCCCCGAGCTCTACCTCGCCTTCGGCATCTCGGGCGCGAGCCAGCACATGGCCGGCATCGAGCGCGCGCGCACCGTGGTCGCGGTGAACGCGGACCGGACGGCGCCGCTCCTCGGGCGGGCGCAGCTCGCCGCCCTCGGGGACTGGCGCCCCGTCGCGGAGGCGCTGATCGAGCGCCTCCGGGCACGCCGGAGCTAGGCGATGGGGGACGTCACGCGCGCCGTCTGGTGGAACGTCCCCCAGTGGCTGGCGACCCTGCTGTACCTCGGCACCGCGGCAGGCCTCCTGGTGACCGCGCTCGCCCTCGTCCGCCACGCCCGCGTCGTGCTCCGCGGCCGGCCGATCGGCCCCGCGCCGGGCTTTCGTCTCGGTCCCGCGATGGGGCGCGTGCTGGCCGACGTCCTGTCGCATCGCCGGCTCCTCGAGGACCGGGCGGCAGGCTGGGCGCACGCGCTCCTCTTCTACGGCTTCCTCGGCCTCTTCATCGGGACCTGCCTGGTCTTCGTCCACGATCGCGTCGTCTCCTTCCTCGTCGGCCCGGTCTATCTCGTCTTCTCGTTCCTTCTCGAGTGGGCCGGGCTCGCCTTCCTCACGGGCGTGGGCTGGATCGCCTGGCGGCGCCTCGCCGGCAGAACGCCCCGGCTCGAGCGAAGCGGTATCGCGCTCGGGATCCTGGCTCTCCTCGGCGCCATCGGGGTGACCGGCTTTCTCCTGGAGGCGGCACGCATCGCGGCAACCGACCCGCCGTTCGAGGCCTGGTCATTCGTCGGATGGACACTGTCCCGCGCCCTGCGGGCGGCGGGCGTGGCGGCGATCCCGCTTCACCGGGCACTCTGGGGCGTCCACGCCGCGCTCTGCTGGCTCTTCTTCGGCCTGATCGGGGCGACCGTCCTCCGCCACATGGTCGCCGCACCGGTGCAGCTCGCATTGCGCCAGCTCAGGACCCCTGGCCAGCTCGCCCCCTCCCTCGCGGAACCCGCGCCGCTCGAGCCTCGGCGCCTCACCTGGGCTCAGCTGCTCGACGCGGCCACCTGCGTCCGCTGCGGCCGGTGCACGGCGGTGTGCCCCGCGACGGCGGCCGGCAAGCCGCTCGATCCCAGACGTGTGGTCCAGGCGACGCTCCAGGCGATGCGCGAAGGCCGACCGCTCGAGGCCCTGGTCAGCCCCGAGGAGGCCTGGTCCTGCACGACGTGCGCGGCGTGCGTCCGCGCCTGCCCCTTCGAGATCGAGGTCCTGGACAAGCTCGTCGACCTCAGGCGCACGCTCGTGGAGGCGGGCGCCGTCGACCCCGCCACGGCCCGGGCGCTCGAGGCAACCGTGGAGCGAGGCAACCCGTTCGGCGGCGTGCCGGCCGATCGTCGCGCGTGGGCCGCGGACCTCCGGGTGCGCGAGCTCCGGCCCGGCGAGACGACCGACGTGCTCTACTGGGTCGGCTGCGCCGGGGCGTTCGACCCTCACGGACGGCGCATCGCGCGGGCCACCGCACAACTCCTGCAAGCGGCGGGCGTGGAGTTCGCGATCCTAGGCTCCGCCGAAACCTGCACGGGGGATCCGGCGCGGCGGATCGGCGACGAGGCCGCGTTCCGCGAGGCCGCCGGCCGCGTGGCGGGAACGCTCGGCGGCGTCCGGTTCGAGCGCCTCCTGACCCACTGCGCTCACTGCTTCAACGTCTTTCGCAACGAGCTCGCCCCCGCGACGGACGGCACCGCCGTCCCGGCGGTGCACCACACCCAGCTCCTGGCGGAGCTCGTGCGGGCCGGCCGCCTCGCGCCTCGAGCGGTCACGGCCGAGCCCGTGACCCTCCACGACCCCTGCTACCTCGCCCGCCACAACGGGGAGACTGCGGCGCCCCGGGCGGCCCTGGCCACGGCAGCCGGCGGGCCGGTCGAGATGCCGCGGAGCGGCGAGCGCACGTTCTGCTGCGGGGCGGGCGGCGGCGGGGCCTGGGTCGAGGTGCGCCAGGGCTCGCGGATCGCGGCGCTCCGGATGGCGGAGGCCCGGGAGACCGGAGCGAGAGTCGTGGCCACCGCCTGTCCCTTCTGCGCGCTCATGCTCGGGGGCGAGACCCAGCCGGGCGACATCGTGGTCCGCGACGTGGCCGAGCTCCTGTGGGAGAGTCAGCCCGCGGGCACGGGCGGCGGCGCCCGACCGAAACTCTCATGATCGCGCTGGTCCTCGTCCACGAGGGGCTCGACGTCTCGATCGACCTCGACCTCCGAGGGCCCGGATCCGATGGTGGCACCGTGGGCCACCGTGGAGGCGACCGGCTCGTCGTGACGGCCAGGGCGGACCGCGCCGCCCTCGAGTGGGCGCTCAGCCTCACGGACCGCGTCGTCGTTCTCACGGTCAGCCCTCCCCGGTCGGAGGGCGTGCTCGCGTGGGCTCTCGGCCGGGGCGCCGGCCGGGCCGTGAGGATCTGGGACGACGCGCTCGACGCGCTCGACCTCGGGTCGATGGCGCGGGTCGTCTCCGCCGCCGTCCGGCGGATCGCCCCGGACGTCGTCGTCGCCGGAGAGCGCGGCCTCGCCGGTGCCACCGGTGCCCTTCCTGCGCTCGTGGCCGCGCACCTCGGCTGGCCGAGTGTCGACGGCGCGATCCGGCTTGCCCGCGAGGAGGATGAGCTCGTCGTCGAGCGGCGCCTTCGGGGCGGCCGCCGGGAAGAGCTCGCCGTCCCGTGCCCGGGCGTCGTCACCGTGGCCGCGGATTCCGCCGAGCCGCGCTACGTGTCGATTCGCGCCCGGCGCGACGCGGCCCGGCGCGGCCACGAGACCTGGTCGCTGGCGGACCTCGGTCTCACGGAGGGCGCCGTTCGCGCGGCGGTGAGGAGCCGCCTGGACCGGGTGGACTGGCCGAGGCCGCGACCCCGCCGGACGACCGCGGCGGTCCCGGCGGGTCCCGCTCGCTCGGCCGCCGACCGCCTCCGCCAGCTCGTCGGCGGCGGCCGCGCCGGCGCCGGACAGAGCGCTCCGGCAGCCCCGCCCGCGTCAGGTCTGGTGGAGGGTGACCCCCGCGTGGTCGCCGACCGCATCATGGCCTTCCTCGAGCAGCACGGTTTCGTGTGAGAAGGAGCGCCTCATGAACGCGTCGGACTTCCTGCCCGCCGAATTCAACGTCGCGAGCTGGTTCGTCGACCGCCCGGTGGCCGAGGGGCGCGGAGCGGCGCCCGCGTTCCACTGCGAGGGCCGGGTCCTCAGCTACGCCGACGTGCGGGAGCTCGCCGATCGCACCGGGCACGCGCTCCGCGAGCTGGGCGTCGAGATGGAGCAGCGCGTCGTCATGATCTGCCTCGATGCGCCCGAGTTCCTCGGAGCGTTCTGGGGCGCGATCAAGATCGGCGCGGTCCCGGTGCCGGTGAACACGCTTCTCCGGGCCGCGGACTATCGCTACGTCCTCGAGGACAGCCGCGCCCGGGTCGCGGTCGTCTCGTCGGCCCTCCTGGCCGAGGCGACTCCGGCGCTGGAGGGCGCGCGGCATCTCCGGCACGTGCTGGTCGCGGGCGGCGCGCCCGGGCCCCATCTCTCGTTCGAGGACCGGATCGCCCGGGCGTCCGGCACCCTCGAGGCCGCGCCCACCTCTCGCGACGACGTTGCGTTCTGGCTGTACTCCTCGGGCTCGACGGGTCGCCCCAAAGGAGCCGTCCACCTCCAGCACGACATGGTCGTCTCCGCCGAGACCTACGCGAAGCAGGTGCTCGGCCTCCGGCCGACCGACAAGGTGTACTCCGCCGCCAAGCTCTTCTTCGCCTACGGCCTCGGCAACGCGTGTTACTTCCCGATGAGCGTCGGCGGGCAGAGCGTCCTGTACCCGAACCGGCCGACCCCGGACGCCGTGTTCGAGTTGATCACGCGTCAGCGTCCCACGATCTTCTTCGGTGTCCCGACACTCTACGCTGCGATGCTCGCCGCGAAGGACGCCGAGCGGCGGTTCGACCTCTCGTCGCTCCGCCTTTGCGTGTCGGCGGGCGAGGCGCTGCCGGCAGATCTCTATCGCCGCTGGCACGAGCGCTTCGGCGTGGAGATCGTCGACGGCATCGGTACGACCGAGACCGGCCACATCTTCCTGTCGAACCGGCCGGGCGCCGCCCGCCCGGGGTCGTCGGGCCTGCCGGTCCCCGGCTACGAGTGCGCGATCGTCGACGACGAGGGCCGGCCCGTCCCGCCGGGGGAGATCGGGAACCTCCGGGTCCGCGGCGACTCGACGATGGCGTACTACTGGAACAAGCACGAGAAGACGAAGGACACGCTCTTCGGCCCGTGGATCCAGACCGGTGACAAGTACCACCGCGACGCGGAGGGCTACTTCTGGTACGACGGCCGGGGTGACGATATGCTGAAGGTCGGTGGCATCTGGGTCTCGCCGATCGAGGTCGAGGCGACGCTGATCCAGCACGACGCGGTCCTCGAGGCCGCCGTGGTCGGGCAGGAGGACGACGACCGGCTGGTCAAGCCCCGCGCCTACGTCGTCCTCAAGGACCCCGCCCGGGCGTCCGAGGCGCTCGCCGGCGACCTTCGCGCCTTCGTGAAGGACAAGATCGCTCCCTACAAGTACCCGCGATGGATCGATTTCGTCCCGGAGCTTCCCAAGACCGCCACCGGCAAGATCCAGCGCTTCAAGCTGCGCCAGGGAACGGCCGGCGCCTGACCGGGCGCCGCCTCTCCGCGGTCGTCGCTCGTCGCGGAGCTCGACATCCTGGCCACGCGGCACCACGAGAACCCCGCGCGGCTCGATGCGGTCCGGGACGGCCTCGCGCAGAGGGTACGGCAGGAGCCCGATCCGGAGACCTGGATCGCGCTCGCCCGCGTCTGCTTCATCTGAGGCGACGTCCGGGCGACCACCGCCGAGTAGAAGCTCACCGCCTACGCCGAGGGACGGGAGGCCGCCCGACGCGCGGTCGAGCTGGCGCACCGCGCTCCCCTCGCCCACCTGTTCCACGGGATCAACACGGGACGCTGGGGTCAGACGAAGGGCGTCGTGCGATCGCTGTTCCTCCTGCCGGAGGTACGCGAGGCGATCCGCCAGACGCTCGATCTGGACCCCCCGGCTGCCGGCCGCCTACGCGGTACGGGACCTTCCCGACGCCCGCGCGCTCCTGGACGCGCTCGGAGGCTGAAAACCTCTGGCGGGGAGCCGGCGCTCGCCGGCTCTCTTCGCCCCGGCCCGTCGGCGCGAGGCGGGTCGCCGGATCAGGAGGCCCGGGAGCGGGCGGGGACGACGAGGAAGTCGAGCAGGGCCCAGCTCGCGGGCTCGAAACCGCGCCGGTCGCGGCCCCGGCGCTCCGACGCCGGCGAGGAATCGTCGGAGGATCGTCGCCGCTCGCCGAGCCGCCGGTCCCAGACCACGTCGACCCCCTCCGTCGCAAAGGCCGCCCGCAGGGCCGCGAAGCGATCGACGGCCTCCGTTCGCACAACGATGAGCGCAGTGGGCTCAGGGGCGCGTCCGGCTTCACTCATGGATGTGCCTCCCGAGCGTTTACTCTGCGCCCGCGCGCTCGCCCCGTCAACGTCGCCTCGGTCGACATGCCGGGGCATCCTGGTCTAGGCTTGGCCCACATGGGTGACCTGCACACCTCCGGAATGGCCATGCGATTTTGCGTGATCGGTGCGGGCAGTATGGGCTCCCTCTACGGCGGGCTCCTGGCCCGCGCCGGCTTCGACGTGACCCTGCTCGACGTCTGGGCCGAGCACGTGGACGCCATCCGGCGTGAGGGGCTTCGGCTCGACGGCATCACGGGCGACGTGGTCGTCCGGATCCGTGCGACCGTCCGCGCCGCGGAGGTTCCGCCCGCCGACGTCGCCCTCGTGCTCACGGACGCCAACGCGACCGTCGAGGCGGCCGCCGCCGCCCGAGCGCTGCTCCGTCCCGAGGGGTTCGCCGTGACGCTCCAGAACGGCATCGGGAACGTGGAGGCGCTCGCCGAGGCGCTCGGACGGGCCCGGGTCGCCGGCGGGCTCTCGTATCA
Source organism: Methylomirabilia bacterium (assembly GCA_041497395.1). Taxonomy (GTDB): domain Bacteria; phylum Methylomirabilota; class Methylomirabilia; order Rokubacteriales; family DASRDR01; genus DASRDR01. The sequence goes on along the minus strand of JBGQGN010000198.1, from coordinate 221 downwards.
CAGCGCGGCCGTGCGGGGGCCCGGCCAGGTGAGCCACACCCACGCGGGGCCGACCTGGCTCGGCGAGCCCGATCCCATGCGCAGCATCAAGGACTTCTGCCGCGCGAAGTTCAACAAGCCCTCGATGCTCCAGCACGTCGAGCAGGGCAAGCGGACCGAGATCGACGCCCTCAACGGCGCGATCGTCAGGGCCGGACGCCGGCTGGGAGTGCCGACACCCT
>JBGQGN010000197.1:0-7144 GCA_041497395.1 Methylomirabilia bacterium | reverse complement strand
GATGCTCCAGCACATGACCGTGCCCGTGCTGATGTCCCACTGAACATTTCCGCGCGGACCGGGCAATCCGAACCAGCAGACACGGCCCGGTAGGCGTCGATGAAGGGGAAGGCGACGCGTCAAGAGCAGCGAGGTCGCCCGGCGCGGTCCACCTTGTATCTATCAGACCCGACGGCAGACCCGACGGCAGACCCGACGGCAGACCCGACGGTGGAATCCCTGGAGCGCCGGGGCGACCTCGAGGGCGCGGGGCCGGTCCTGACGGGAGGTGACGTGGACGCGGTCGGCGAGGCCCTCGGCGTTCCGCAAGCCCCCGATGCCGAGGCGCGCACGTCAGAGGAGATCCTGCGGGACCGGGACCGGCACCACTGGGACCTGGAGCGGAAGGCCGGCGGCGACGGGCACTCCACCTGACCACAGCGAGGGGATGGCGACGCCCCGGGCCGCCGGGGGGATGCGATCACCGAGCCCGGCCATGCACGCGCCGCGGGCATGGCGGCGGACAGGCCATCAGCCGCCGACGGAGACCCCCCGGGTGAGTCAGGAGTGGCACGCCCTCTCCCCTTCGGCGGTCCTGAAGCTCCTGACCGTCGATGCGGAGGCGGGGCTCAGCGCCGACGAAGCACGCCGCCGGCTCGCGCGCGTCGGTCCAAACGCCGTTGGCGAGTACCCCGACACGCCACTGTGGCGCCTCGTCCTCGCACAGTTTCGCAGTCTCGTCGTCCTGCTGCTCCTGGCCGCGTCGGTCATTGCGGCGTTGCTCGGGGAGCACGTCGAAGCGCTCGCGATCCTGGCCGCGCTCCTCCTCAACGCGGGCATCGGCTTCTTCACCGAGTGGCGGGCTCGCCTCTCGCTGGCGAAGCTGCGCGTCCTGACGGTGCCTCAGGCCCTCGTTCGGCGGGAGGGGAACGTCGTCCGGATCCGCGCCGCCGAGGTGGTTCCCGGAGATCTGCTGATCCTCGAGGCGGGAGCCCATGTCCCGGCCGACGCGCGGCTCGTCCGGGGCAGCCGCCTCCGCACGGCGGAGGCGGCCCTGACGGGAGAGAGCGTCCCGGTCGACAAGGACGTCGACGCGCGGCTCGCTCCCGAGACATCGCTGGGCGACCGGCGCACGATGGTGTACCTCGGGACCACGGTCGTCGCCGGAAGCGGCCTTGCGGTCGCGACCGCGACCGGGCTCGCGACGGAGCTCGGCCGGATCGGCCAGCTGGTCGCCCTCGCCGAAGAGCGGACCACCCCACTCGAGCGGCACGTCGAGGAACTCGGCCGCCGTCTGATCGGTTTCGCGCTCGGGACGTGCGGCGTCGTCGGCCTGGCGGGGATCCTCCACGGCCAGCCGGTCGGGCTCATGCTCGAGACGGCGCTCACCTTGGCGATCGCGGCGATCCCGGAGGGCTTGCCTGCCGTCACGACGGTGGCACTCGCCGCGGGCCTCTGGCGTATCGCACGCTCGGGGGCGCTCGTGCGGCGGCTGCCGGCCGTGGAAACCCTCGGCTCGACGACGGTGATCTGCTCCGACAAGACCGGCACCATGACGGAGAACCGCATGGCGGTGAGTCGTCTGCACATCGGCCAGGAGACGATTGCCGTCGTTCCCCGCATATCCGGGACAGCCCGGGCCTTCGTGCGGGACGACGTGGTCCTTGATCCCCTCGCCGATACCCAGCTCGCGCGCCTCCTGACGGTCGGCGCGCTGGTGAATGACGCGAGCGTGACTCGCGGCTCGGATGGCCTCGCGTTTCACGGTGATCCGACGGAGATCGCCTTGCTGGCAGCCGCCCAGGACGCCGGGCTCGACCCCATTGCCCTCGGCCGCCGGTGGCCGCGGCGCGGGGAGATCCCCTTTGATCCGGCGGTGCGACTGATGGCCACCTACCACGAAGCCGAGGACGGCCGCATGCTCTGCGTGAAAGGCGCGCCCGCCGCCGTCCTCGAGGCGTCGATCCAGTACGACACGCGGGCAGGCCTGGCACCACTGACCGAAGAGACTCGAGCCGCTCTCCTCGAGGCAAACCGAGCGCTGGCCCGTAATGGGCTACGCGTGCTCGCGATGGCCTGGCGCCCCGGAGGCTGGCCGGAGGGTGACTCCATCGAGGGGCTGACCTTCCTCGGATTCGTGGGGCTCGAGGACCCGGTGCGGACCGGAGTCCGCGAGGCGATCGCGAGCTGCGCCATGGCGGGGATTCGCACCATCATGCTCACAGGTGACCAGCGCTCGACGGCGGAAGCAGTCGGTCGCCAGCTCGGACTTGCACCCGAATCGATCCGGAGTCGCGTCAGCCCCCAGGACAAGCTCGATCTCATTGCGGCGTTCCAGGCGAAGGGCGACATCGTGGCCATGACGGGAGACGGGGTCAACGATGCCCCGGCCCTGGCTCGCGCGGACATCGGGGTCGCCATGGGCCGCCACGGCACGGACATCGCGCGCGAAGCGGCCGACATCGTCCTCACCGACGACAACTTCGCGACGATCGCCCGGGCGGTCGAGGAAGGCCGGGTGATCTACGCCAACCTGCGAAAGGTCATCCACTTCCTGTTCACCTGCAACCTGTCCGAGATCCTGGCCATCTTCGTCGCGATCCTGCTGGGCTTCCCGGCCCCGCTCCTGCCGCTCCAGATCCTGTGGGTGAACCTGGTCACCGACATCCTGCCCGCGATGGCCCTGATCCGCGATCCCGCCGAGCCCGACGTCATGCGTCGTCCGCCGCGGGACCGGCAGGACGCCCTGGTCAGCTGGCGCCTCGGACGGCGCATGCTGGCCGAGGGCGCTCTCCTGAGTGCGGGCGTGCTCGGCGCCTACCTGTGGACGGTTTGGCAGGATGGACCAGGGCCCCGCGCGACCACCATCGCCTTCGTCGCGCTCGTCCTCATCCACCCGCTCCAGGCGATGAACTGCCGCTCGGAGCGAGTCGGATGGTGGCGACTGCCGTCGAACGGCCTCACCTGGGCCGCGCTCGGGGTCCTCTGGGGCATACAGTGGGCGGCCGTGTCCTGGACCCCGCTCGCGCGCCTTCTCGGAACGGTGAGTCTCACGGCCGGCGACTGGGGCTTGGTGACGCTGTGGATCCTGTGCCCGGTGCTCCTCCTCGAGGCCCTCAAGATCGCCCGGGCTCGAGTCCGCCGGCGATGAACGGGTCAGCTGTCCGAATGCCGTCAGCCAGATCGACGCTTCGCCTCGGCAAACTTCCGCCCGCCTTGCTCGAGCGGCTCGTGCGGTGGTCCGGGGCGCCGGATCGTCGCGTGGTGGTGGGGCCGGGTTGTGGCGTGGATGCGGCGGTCGTCAAGGTTGGGCCCCAGCGGCTCGTGCTCAAGAGCGACCCGGTGACGTTCACCACGATCCAGCTCGGCTGGCACGTCGTCCAGGTGAATGCCAACGACATTGCGGTCATGGGCGCGCGGCCGTGCTGGTTCCAGCCGACGATCCTCTTGCCTCCGGACACCCGCGTCGCGCGAGTCACGGCCATCGTCCGCGAGATCCACGAGGCGTGTCGGGCACTCGGCATCGCGGTGACGGGCGGGCACACCGAGGTCACGGACGGGGTGACCCGGGCGATCGTGGCCGGCGACATGCAAGGGCTCCTGGTGGGGCGCCGGCCGATCACCGCCGCCGGCGCCCGCCCAGGCGACGTGGTGCTGCTCACCAAGGCCGCGGGCATCGAAGGCACGGCGATTCTCTCCCAGGAGCGGGCCCGGGAGCTCCGGCCGGCAATGCCCGCCGCCCTGTTACGCCGGGCCCAGGGCTTCCGACGACACCCCGGGATCTCGGTGGTGACGGAGGCGCTGACGGCAGCCCGCCACAGAGCGTCGGCCATGCACGACCCGACCGAGGGCGGCGTGCGCGCCGCGCTCCACGAGCTGGCGCACGCGTCCACCGTGCGCCTCCAGATCGACCTCGATCGCGTGCCGGTCAGCTCCGAAACCGCCCGAGTGTGCCGCCATTTCGGCATCGACCCGCTCGGCCTCATCGGCTCGGGGGCGCTTCTGGTGGCGATCGCCTCGAGCCGGGTCGCTCCGTTGGTGCGCGCCTGGCAACGGCACGGCATCGTCGGCCACGTGATCGGCCGGGCGGAGCGTGGTCGCGGCGTCGTTGCGCGGCGGAGTGGACGACCGGTCCCGTTCGCCTGGGTGGCGCAGGACGAGATCGTCAAGGCGCTCAGCTGACGCAGCAGACGATGCTCACGGCGCCGCGCGGACAATCGATCGCGGCGTGTTTGCCAGGAGGGCCACGACGTGCGCAAGGCAGCTGGGTGGGCCGTGTTCGCCGGGGCCGTGCTTCTTGTCGTCATCCAGCTCCTGCCGTTTGGGCGTGACCACGCGAACCCGCCCGCGCGGACGGAGCCTCTGTGGGATACCCCCGAGACCCGGGAGCTGACGGTCCGGGCCTGCTTCGACTGCCACAGCAATCAGACCGTCTGGCCCTGGTACTCGAACGTCGCGCCGCTCTCCTGGCCGATTCGATGGGACGTGGTTCGCGGACGGAAGGAGCTCAACTTCTCGGAGTGGGACCGGCCCCTGCGCGAGGGCCGGAAATCGGCCGCCGAGGTCCGAAAGGGATCGATGCCCCCGTGGTACTACCCCTGGGCGAAGCTCAATGCTGCCGAACGGGAGGCGCTGATCCGAGGGCTGGACGCAACGCTGGGTCGAGGCGCGAGATAGACACCGATCCCGAAGGGAAGTCTCGGCGGGGTGTGCCATGCAGCGCCTCGCCCCGCGGGTACGAGGCGCAGCGAGATGGAGGATGGGACCGATCCAAGAACGGCCTCGTGTCCGTCCCTTCAACCCGGAACACCCCGTGCTCGCCCACGCGCGGCCCAACGCGGAACGCCGGGGCCTCCGGCCGCAACCATATGAGGAGAGACTGCCTCACCTGAGGCGTCGGCGGGACATGCCGCCGCCGTCACATGTTCCATTCTCCTCGCCTTTCTCTGGCACCTCCGTTGCACAAGCGCAAAGGGTGCGCCCAGAGCGCTCGACCGACGGATAGACAAGGAGTCAGATCATGGCGATCGAGATTCGAGGCGTCCCCGCCGACCGCGCCCTGCGCGCCCGTATCACGGCGCAGCTGACGGCGGCCCTGGCCCACCTGACCACAAAACCGACCACAGCGCAGGCGACCCTCTTCGACGAGAACGGACCGAAGGGTGGGCCAGCCATGCGCTGCGCGCTCACGGTGCGGCTACCGTACCGCCCGCACGTCCGCGTCGAGGACACTGCGGAGACGCTGCGGACCGCTTTCGACGGCGCGTTCGCGAAGCTCGAGCGGGAGCTCGAACGCTACCGTGACCGCGACCGGGAGAGCAAGCGGCATCCCAAGAAGTACTACACCGCGAGGCGACTGATGACGCCGGAGGCCGGGAGCACGGCCGCCACGCCCGAGCGCAGGTCCGGTCGGCGGGGCCTCAACCGCCGCCGCGGCTGATCATCCTGCGCTGGCAACGCGCGGGCAGACGCAAGTCTGACGCAACAGAAAGTGCGGCGCGAGAGCGGGTTCAGCGGATGCGCCCGCGGATCAAGCCGGTCCTCGGCGACTGAACGCCGCACCCACGATGGCACCGTCCAGCAGCCTGATCGAGATCGTGGACGGCCTCGCCGCCCACGCCGAACAGCCCGCCCTGGTCGCCTTCACCGCAAGGGAACGCCGCGAGTGGAGCTATGGGCACCTGGCCAGGACCGTGCGCGAGCTGGCGGCCGGGCTCACCTCCGCTGGTCTAGAGCCGGGAGCCCGCGTAGCCCTGTTCGCGCCGGACGGGCCGGAGTGGATCGCCTCGGCGCTCGCAGTCATCCGCGCGGGCGCCGTGGTGGTTCCCTTGGACGCGCAGTTCACCGACGAGTCCCTCGCTCACACTTTGATCGACAGCGCGGCGCGGCTCGTCTTCACGACGGCCGACCGGGCGGGCCGTGTGGCCCGCCTGGCCCCGGCGGCCCGGATCGTCCTGCTGGACGCGGCGGAGGGGCGCGCCAGCTGGCGCGAGCTGCGCGGCCCGGCGGAGCTCCTTCCCGAGCGTCGGGACGCCGACCCCGCCGCCCTCTTCTACACCTCGGGCACGACGGGCCCGCCGAAGGGCGTCCCGCTGAGTCATGGCAATCTGACCTTTCAGATCAACACGCTCGCCGGCATCCGGCTCGTCACGACGGGCGACCGCGTGTGCCTCCCCCTCCCCCTGCATCACGTCTATCCTTTCGTCGTCGGTCTGTTCACTCCCCTGGCGCTCGGGTTGCCCCTCGTCTTGCCGTATGCGCTCACCGGTCCCCAGATCGTCCGAGCCCTGAAGGAAGGCGAAGCTACGGTGCTGGTGGGGGTGCCGCGTCTGTACAGTGCCTTGCTTTCGGCCATCGAGACCGAGCTGGCCAATCGCGGGCGGCGTACGGCGGCGGCCGTCCGGCTCGCGCTCGACCTGTCCATCTGGGGGCGTCGGCGGCTCGGCCTGCGCTGGGGCACGCGCTTGTTCCGCGCCGTTCGCGCGCGGATCGGCCCCAGGCTCCGGCTACTGACCTCGGGAGGCGCGGCGCTAGAGCCGGCCGTCGCCCGGAAGCTCGAGGGCCTGGGCTGGGACGTGGCTAGCGGGTACGGGCTGACCGAGACCTCGCCGATGCTCACGCTCAACCTGCCCGGCAACCATCGCCCGGAGAGCGCGGGGCGGCCGATCCCGGGAGTCACGCTCCGCATCGCCTCCCCAACGGGCCAGGAACCCGGCGAGGGCGAGATCCAGGTGCGGGGCGCCGGCGTGTTCACCGCGTATCTGAATCTGCCCGACAAGACGCGGGAGGCCTTCACCGGCGACGGCTGGTTCCGGACGGGGGATCTCGGCTATCTGGACACACACGGCCTCCTCTTCATCACGGGTCGTGCGGATGAGATGCTGGTGACACCGGGGGGCGAGAACGTGAACCCCGAGAACGTCGAGGCCGCCTTCCTCCGGCACGCCTTCCTCCGGGACTTCGCGGTCCTGCAGCAGGGCGGTCGTCTGGTGGGCCTGGCCTTGCCCGACGTCGCGATGATCGAGCGGACCGGCCGCATCGATGTCCTCCAGGCCGTGCACGATGCGGTCGCGGAGATCAATCCCGCACTCCCCTCGTATCAGCGAATGAGCGACGTGGCCGTCACGCGGGACCCCCTGCCCCGGACCCGCCTGGGCAAGCTGCG
>JBGQGN010000196.1:0-7146 GCA_041497395.1 Methylomirabilia bacterium | reverse complement strand
GGAGGTCGGGCGCTACATCTTCCGGGCGCTCGCCGCGAAACTGATCCTCTCGGAGCCTACTTCCGCGGGAACACGCACTCGAAGAACGGATCGGCGATCGAGGCGCTCCCCGACATTCGGTAGTACGCGGTCACGGTCCCAAACCGATCCACTTCGTAGTTCACGATCGTGGGGTGGGCACGCATGCACTCCTGAGCCCTCGCCCGGAGAATACGCCGACGGGCGCTTCCGGGCGTGGGCCGGGGGCTGGCGTCCCTGTCGCTCCCGGGCTCGCGACTCCGCCCCGTGCTGCACACCCGAGCTGCGCCAGGAGCAAGCACGCCAGGAATCCTGCCCGCCACCGTCCCCGTGGTCCGCTCATTGCCCGACCCCCTCTCGCGGGTAGGCCCGCTCTTCGACCACGAGAGGGGCAAGGAGGGTGCCAGCTCTCCCTCGGTGCAACGAGGGACATAAATGTACCTACTTACAGGTCTTGGGGTCTCATTCCGAGCCGACGGCGCAGCCGCTCAGCCGGGGCCTGGGTGGGGGAAAACTCGGCGGGTCAGTCCGGATCCCGGGGCGTTGCTCGTCGCGCAGGGTTGGGCGTGTAGGACCGGGCGCGACCGCGGGGGTCGTCCGCAGCGCGGTCTGTGTGAGCACGCCGCGTGCCGCTGGCCGGACAGCTAGGCGGAGTCCACGCGAGCGCAGCCCGAGAGCAACCTCACGCCCGGGGAGCGGAGAGGTCGGTTCTGTCGCCCGAGCGTCAGCCGGACACTGAGGAAAACCTACATCAGGAAGTAGCGGCGGTTCATCGGCAGGTCGTCGTCGGGGATCGGCGGCAGCGGCTGACCGTCGATCTGGATCTCCGCCGAGCCGGGGTCGATCTCGATCCGCGGATTCGCCTGGTTGTAGAGCATGTGACGCTTGGCCACCTGCCGGGTCCCCACCACCGGAATCGCCCGCCGCCGGGTCCCCAGCCGGCGGCGAAATCCGCCGGCCGCGGCGGCAGCCGAGACGAAGTCGATGCTGAGGCTCGCGGCCGCCAGGCCGCCGCCGCCCCAGTGCGGCGCGTAGATCTGGGGCTCGGTCTGCGCGACGGACGCGTTGCCCTCGCCCAGAGCGCCCCAGGCCGGGTAGCCGCCCTTGATCACGAGTTCCGGCTTCACCCCGAAGAACTCGGGGCGCCAGAGCACGATGTCGGCGCTCTTCCCGGGCTCGAGCGATCCTACCCACCGGTCCACGCCGTGGGCGCGCGCGGGGTTGATCGTGTACTTCGCCAGGTACTGGAGGATCCGCGGGTTGTCGTGCGGCGGGCGCTCGGCGCGCATGCGCTTCATCTGGTGCGCGAGCTGCCAGGTCCGGCGGATCACTTCCCCGATCCGCCCCATCCCCTGGGAGTCCGAGTTGATGATGCTGATCGCCCCCAGGTCGTGGAGCACGCTCTCCGCCCGCATCGTGGAATCGCGGACGCGATCGGCGATCATCGCGCGGTCGCTGGGGACCCGCGGGTTCATCCCGTGCACCGACCACATCATGGCGTGATGCTCCGCCACCACGTTCCGGCCATAGGGGATCGTCGGGGTCGTCGACGAGCCGATGACGTGGCCGATCCCCGCGATCGCCAGGATGTCGGGCGAGTGGCCGCCGCCGATGCCCTCCACGTGGTAGGCGTGGATGCTGCGCCCGGCGATGGCGGCGACCGTTTCGCCGAGCTCGCACGACTCGTTGATGCCGTCGGTGTGCATCGCGATCTGGACGTCGTAGACGTCGGCGACGGTGAGCGCCTCGTCGACGATGCTCGGGTACCCCGCGTAGTCCTCGTGGACCTTGAGCCCGCAGGCGCCCGACTCGATCTGGCGCTCGAGCGGGGCCGCCGTGTAGCTGGCCGCCCGCCCCAGCACGCCCAGGTTCACGGGAAAGCCCTCGAAGGCGAGGAACATGTGGTCCAGGTTGAACGCGGGGTTGTCGTTGAGGCCGCCGGTGATCAGCGTCGTCATCCCGGCGGCCAGCGCCGACGGGATGAGGCGCGGCTGGACCAGGTGGACGTGCGTGTCGATGCCGCCGGGCGTCGCGATGAAGCCCTGCCCGTAGACCGGCGCGGTGTTCGAGCCGATGAGGAGATCGGGATTGTCGACCACGTCCGGGTTCCCGGCCCGGCCCACCCCGACGATCACCCCGTCCTTCACGCCGATGTTCGCCTTGAACACGCCGAGCACGGGATCCAGCACGATCACGTTCGTGACGATCAGGTCGAGCTCGCTCGCGGCCGGCAGCTCGGCGCTCATCATGATGCCGGTGCGCAGGGTCTTCGCCCAGCCGCGCAGCACCTCGTCCCCGTAGCTCGACTCGTCCCGCTCGATCCGCGCCAGGAGGTCCGTGTCCCCGAGACGCACCCGGTCACCGGTCGTGGGGCCGTAGCGCGCCGAGTACTCGGGGCGGCTCAGCTCACCGGCCATGAGGCCCCTCCGGCGTGCCGGCGTCCCGGTGGCCGTAGCCGCCCTCGCGCACGCGCGCCAGGCCCTCGGCGAGCCGATCGGGCGTGGCGGGGCCGTCGGTCAGCCGGTTGAAGCCGCGAACCGTCCGCTGACCCCCGTACGCCACGAGCCGCACCGTCCGCACCTCGCCGGGGCGCCAGCGCGCCGAATCGCCCGCGGGTACGTCGAGGTGCATGCCCCACGCCCGGCTCCGGTCGAACACGAGACGGCGGTTGATCTCGAAGAACGGGAAGTGCGAGCTGATGAAGATCGTGTGATCCGAGGTGTTCGTCACCGTGACCTCGGCCGTGGGCCGGCCGGCGTTCAGCGGAATCGCGCCCTCGGCGAACAGGATCTCGCCCGGCTTCATGCCGTCCCCTTCCTGCCCGGTCCGATCGGCCGCTCGACGTGGAGGATCCGGGTGCCGTCCCCGAACAGGCACTCGAGCTTGACCGTCCCGACGAGGTCGGCGACGCCTTCCAGCACGTCGTCCTCGGTGAGGGCGCTCCGGGCCGCGGCCACCACCTGCTCGTAGGAGGCTCCACCGCGGGCGGCCTCGTGCATCTCGTCGCAGACGAGCGCCAGGGCCTCCGGGTACGTGAGCCGCCAGCCCTTGCCTCGCCGGCGGCGCGCGAGCTCCGCGGCGGTGAAGATCGTCAGGCGATCCAGCTCGGTCGGCGTCAGGCGCATGGGCGCACTCCGTCGTGCAGGTCCTGCGGATCGGCATTCACGGCCGCCGGCATGATAGACGATGGGTCCCGGAGGGACAACCGCGGTTAGACGTCCCGCGCCCCGAGCTTCAAGAGCTCGCCGATGGCGGCCGACGCCTTGAGCCCGGAGCCCGTGAGAACCAGCACCGTCGCCTCTCCCGGCCGGATGGCTCCACTCGCCTGGAGCCGGCTCAGTCCCGCGGCGGCCGCGGCCGCCGTGGGCTCGACGTAGAAACCCCGGCGCGCCAGGTCGCGGAGCGCCTCGACGATCTCCGCCTCGTCCACCGCGACCACGGTCCCGCCGCTCTCGCGCACGGCGCGCAGCACCTCGGCGACGCGCGTGGGCTTGGCCGACGCGATCCCCTCCGCCACCGTCGGAGCGATGGTGGTGGGAACGAGGTGCTCGACGCCGGCGCGGAAGGCCGCGTGATAGGGCGCGCAGTTCGCTGCCTGGACGCCGAAGAGACGTGGACGCGTGCCGATCTCACCCCGACGGAGCAGCTCGCCGAAGCCACGATCGCACCCCAGCACGCTGCTGCCATAGCCGAGGGGAACGACAACGTTGTCGGGCGGCCGGAAGCCGAGCTGCTCCCACAACTCGTAGGCGAGCGTCTTCACGCCCTCCACGAAGAAGGGCTGCCAGTTGTGGCTCGCGTAGAAGATCTCGGCGCTCTGCCGGAGCGCAGCGTCGGCCACGTCCTGCCTGGAGCCCCTGATGGTGACGACGTCGGCGCCGCACGCCGCGATCTGGGCGATCTTCGGGTAGGACGCGGTCTCGGGCACGAGGATGCGACACGAGAGGCCGCTCCTCGCGGCGTACGCCGAGAGCGAGGCGCCGGCGTTCCCCGACGAGTCCTCCAGCACCCGCCGGATGCCGCGGCTCTTCAGGTAGCTCACCATCACCGTCATGCCGCGATCCTTGAATGATCCGGTCGGCATCGTGAACTCGAGCTTGAAGAGGACGGCCGCGCCACCCCAGTCGCCCGGCACGAGCGGCGTCCAGCCCTCGCCGAGGCTCACGGCGTCCTCGACTTGGACCAGGAGCGCCTTCGCATACCGCCAGACCGAGTGGCGTGAGGTGTCGATGTCCGCGCGGCGAAGCCCCGGCCCGGGCTCGAGGTTCAGGTAGTGCCCGTTCTCCGCGCACCACCGCGCCTCGGTGAGCGGATACGTGCGGCCGGTGGAAGGATCGACGTAGCTCACGGTATCGGAGTGACGGAGAATCCCCGGATCAGCTCACCTCAGCCGGCATCTCGCCCCGGGCCGCCGTCGAGCGCCTCGACGACCGCCTGGGCTGTGATCGGGAGCGACGTGAACCGCCGCCCCGTGGCGGCGGTGACGGCGTTCGCGATGGCGGCCGGGACGCCCACCACCGGAGGCTCCCCGACCCCCTTCGCGCCGAACGGCCCGTGCTCGGAGGGCACCTCGAGGAGCACGGACTCGATGAGCGGCACCTGATCGCTCTGCGGCAGTGCGTAGTCCATGAACGTGGCGGCGAGCAGCTGCCCCGCCGCGTCGTAGGGCATCCGCTCGAGCAGCGCCCAGCCGATCCCCTGCACGACCGCGCCCTGGATCTGGCCCTCGACCGCCGCGGGATTGATGGCCCGGCCGACGTCCTGCACGGTGAGGTGACGCGTCACCCGGACGGCCCCGGTCTCCGTGTCCACCTCGACCTCGCTCAGGTGGGCGGCGAAGGCGGGCGAGCGCACGACCGTCGCGCTCCCGCCCCGGCCGTACACGGGCTCGTACTTGGCGCCGAACTGCATGCTCGCCTTCGCGAGCTCGCCGAGCGGAACGGCGCGCCCCGGCACCCCGCGCACCCGGACTGCGCGGTCGACGATCTCGAGATCCTCGACCGCCGCCTCCAGCCGGTCCGCGGCGATGGCAAGGAGCTGGCGCCGGGCGTCTCGCGCGGCTCGCTCGACGGCCAGGCCCACGGTGTAGGTGATCTTGCTGCCGCCGCTCGCGCCGGCGTAAGGCGCGGAATCGGTGTCGCCGTTGACCACCCGGATGTCCTCGACGGGCAGGCCGAAGGCCTCGGCCGCGATCTGGGCGAATGCCGTGTTGGTCCCGCTCATGTCGACGGTACCCACGAGGATGCTGAGCGTGCCGTCCCGGTCCAGCCGACAGGCGGCGTTGGCGGGCTCGACCCCGCCCATCCAGCCCCCGATCGCCACCGCTGCCCCTCGCCGGTAGCGGCCGTTGGCGGGACCGGCGAGCGCGGCCCGCCGCCCGCGCTCGACCCGGAGCCGCTCGAGGCACTCGACGAGGCCCATCTTGGGCCACGGCTGTCCGTTCACCATGGGGTCGCCCGGGCGGGAGGCGTTCCGGAGCCGCAGGTCGATGGGGTCGAGACCGGTCGCCCGTGCCAGCTCGTCCATGACGGACTCGATCGCGAACGTCCCCTGCACCGCGCCGGGCGCGCGATAGGCGCCGTTGCCCGGCTTGTGGGTGAGCACCTCGTAGCCGCGCAGCTCGAGATTCGGCACCTGATAGTAGCTGCCCATCAGCAGGAGCGCGATCCCGAGCGGCGCGCCCGCATAGGCGCCGGCGTCGAAGACGGCCCGTCCCTCGAGGGCCGTGAGCGTCCCGTCGCGGCGGGCCCCCACCTTCAGCTCGATCACGGCGGGCGGCGCCGGCGTGGTCGCGAGGAACTCCTCCGTTCGCGTCATGACGACGGAGACCGGCCGGCGGAGCCGGAGCGCGAGCGCCGCCGCCAGGGGCTCCAGGAGCACGAACTTCGCCCCGAAGCCGCCGCCCAGCGGCGTTGCCACGATCCGCACCCGGTGCTCCGGCAGCCCGAGCGCCTCGCACACCTCCGACCGCGTGAAGAAGAGCGCCTGGGTCGCGGTCCAGATGGTGAGGCTGCCGAGCGGGTCGACGTCGGCCACCACGGCGCGCGGCTCGAGGTAGCCCTGGTGGACCATGGGGGTCTCGAAGCGACGCTCGACCACCACGTCGGCCTCGGCGAAGCCCCGGGTAAGGTCCCCCCGGTGGAACCGCTGCGTGCTCACCACGTTGGGGCCGACCGCCTCCCGGAGCTGCTCCCCGCCGGTCGCCGCTCCGTGCATGGCCAGCTCCGCCTCGCCGCCCGCGCCCGCCGCGGCCCGCACGCGAGGGGCGTCCGGTCGCATGGCGCCCCGCGCGTCGAGGACCGCCGGGAGAGGCTCGTACTGGACCTCGACGAGCGCGGCCGCGTCCTCGGCCATCGCCGCCGTCTCGGCGACGACGGCGGCCACAGGGTGCCCCACGAACAGCGCGTGGTCGAGCGCGAGGGGGGACTTGCTCCGCGTCTTGGGATCGACATTGGCGAGACGAAGATCGGCGGCGCCGAAGACTCCCAGGACCCCGGGCTGGCGCGCGGCCTCGCTCCCGTCGATCCGCACGATCCGCGCGTGAGCGTGCGGGCTCAGGACGAGACGGGCGTGAAGCATGCGGGACAGCTGAAGATCGCCCGCGAAGCGGGTGAGGCCGGTCACCTTCTCGCCGCCGTCGAGGCGGCGAACGGACCGACCGATGGGCGAACCCTGGGTCATGTCGAGGCTCCTGTGGCACGTGGGGGCAAGCGGCGTCGGCGGCACCTCCTCGATCTTACAGCGAGGGGTCCGTCATGGCGAGTCGACGCGCCTTACGCGACTTCAGGGCACGAGTAGAGCGTCGACCGACCACAGGCCGGCGCCGCCCAGGATCAGCGCGAGCGCTACGCCGAGGACCAGCAGGTGGAACTCGAAGCCTTCGCCTTTCTGGTTCCCGTACCAGTTCATGAAGAACCCGTGCGGTGTGTGGGTCGTCAGTACCGCGACCACCATGACGCACGCGATCCCGAACGCCGCCACCCGGGTGAACAGGCCGATGGCAAGACCGACCGGTCCGAGGAACTCGGCCACGATGGCCAGGAAGGCGAGCGGCGCCGGGAAGCTCTGCTTGAAGTAGCCCATCGTACCCTTGAAGCCGTGACCCCCGAACCACCCGAGCGCCTTCTG
>JBGQGN010000195.1:0-7153 GCA_041497395.1 Methylomirabilia bacterium | reverse complement strand
TTCGGATGGGTGAACAGTCGATCGTAGAGGCGCGCCTCCGCGGTCGCCGCGTGAGGCACCGAGACCCAGTGGATGGTCCCCTTGACGCGCCGGCCCTCGCCGGCGCTCCCGCCGCGGCTTGCGGGGTCGTAGGTGCACCGCACCTCGACGATCTCGCCGGTGCGCTCGTCCTTCACCACCCCCGTGCAGCGGACGATGTACGCGTAGCGGAGGCGCACCTCGTTGCCCGGGAAGAGCCGGAAGTACTTGGGGGGCGGCACCTCGCGGACGTCGTCCCGCTCGATCCAGAGGACGCGCGAGAACGGCACCTTGCGGACGCCCATGGCCGGGTCTTCCGGGTTGTTGACGGCCTCGAGCTCCTCCACCTGCCCCTCGGGGTAGTTCTCGATCACGAGCCGGACCGGCCGGAGCACCGCCATGACCCGCGCCGCGCGACGGTTCAGGTCCTCCCGGATGCAGTGCTCGAGGAGCGCCAGGTCGACCACGCTGTTGGCCTTCGCGACGCCGATGCGCTCGGAGAAGTCGCGGATCGCCTCCGGCGTGTAGCCCCGGCGGCGGAGACCGGCGAGGGTAGGCATCCGCGGGTCATCCCAGCCCCGGACGTGCCCCTCCTGGACGAGGCGGAGCAGCCGGCGCTTGCTCATCACCGTGTAGCCGAGGTTGAGCCGCGCGAACTCGATCTGCTGCGGGTGGTAGATCTCGAGCGCCTCGCACAGCCAGTCGTAGAGCGGCCGGTGATCCTCGTACTCGAGGCTGCAGAGGGAGTGCGTGATCCGCTCGATCGAGTCCGACAGGGGGTGCGCGTAGTCGTACATGGGATAGATGCACCAGCGCTCGCCGGTCCGGTGATGGGCCACGTGCCGGATCCGGTAGAGCGTCGGGTCGCGCAGGTTCATGTTGGGCGAGGCCATGTCGATCTTGGCCCGGAGGACGCGTGCCCCGTCCGGGAACTCGCCCGCGCGCATCCGGCGGAACAGGTCGAGGCTCTCCTCCACCGAGCGGTCCCGGTAGGGGCCGTTCCGGCCGGGCTCGGTCAGGGTGCCGCGGTGCCGCCGGATCTCCTCGGCCGAGAGATCATCGACGTATGCGAGGCCGCGGCGGATCAGCTCCTCCGCCCACCGGTAGAGCTGCTCGAAGTAGTCGGACGCGAAGTAGAGATGCGGCCCCCAGTCGTAGCCGAGCCAGCGCACGTCCTCCTGGATCGCGTCGACGTACTCGACCTCCTCCTTGGCGGGATTGGTGTCGTCGAACCGGAGATGGCAGGTCCCGCCGAACTCCCGGGCGAGGCCGAAGTCGATCGAGATCGCCTTGGCGTGCCCGATGTGGAGGTAGCCGTTGGGCTCGGGCGGAAATCGCGTGACGACGCGCCCGCCCCAGCGCCCCGCTCGCGTGTCCTCCTGGATGGCGGTGCGGATGAAGTTGGGCGGTGGTCCCGTCTCGGGTGTCGACATGGTGTTGGCGCCCGTCCATGGGCTCGGGATTCGAGACCCCGCCACGGCCGCGCGGCCTCCATGATACCGCGACTCAGGAAAAGCTTGGGCCGCTGGCCCCCCCTGGGGCAGCATGGGACTCGGAAGGTCCGGCGCGCCCCCGGCGACGGCCGGACCTTGATTCTCCCGGGAGGGAAAGCCATGCGAAGCAAGAGTTGGCACTGTCTCTGTCTCGCCATCCTGGCCGTGCTCGTCATCGGCACGGCTCGCGCGGACGCCCAGAACCCGGAGTTCGCCGCGAGCTTCGCCCGGGCGACGACGGCGCTCTACGAGATGATCAACGTCCCCGACGGCAATGGCATCCCGCGCGAGGCCATGGCCAAGGCCCACGGGGTGGCCGTGTTCCCTGGGGTCGTGAAGGGCGCGCTGCTGATCGGCGGCACCGCCGGTGACGGCGTCGTCACGGTGCGCCGGCCGGACGGCTCCTGGAGCCCGCCCGCGATCATCCGGATGGCCGGCGGGAGCCTTGGCTTCCAGATCGGCGCCGAGATCACGGACGTCGTGCTCCTGATCATGACCCCGAAGGGCCTCCAGGGGCTCCTCTCGAGCGAGGCCACGATCGGCGCTGACATGTCCGCGACGGCCGGGCCCACCGGGCACCGGGAAGAGCTGTCGACGGACCTCAAGTTCACGACCGACCTCGTGACGTACTCGCGGACCAGGGGCCTCTTCGCAGGCATATCGCTAACGGGAGCGAGCGTGCGCGCCCGGGACGACTGGAACCAGTCGCTCTACGGGCGAGGCTATACGATCCACGAGATCCTGCTCGGCACCCAATTGACGGTCCCGCAGGTCGCGCAGGGCTTCATCCAGACGGTCGCCGCGTCCGCCGGGCCCGTCATCAGCAAGCAGTAGCGGCACCCTCCGCCACGCTCGGGCGGCCCCGGAACCCGGGGCCGCCTGTCCGACTCACCCGGCTCCACCCGATTCCGCCGCGAGCCGCGGTGTATCCTGCTTCACGTGATCGGCGCCGATGCCTTCCTCGAGCCGGCACGCGCCCGGGGCTTCGGCTTCTACGCGGGCGTCCCCTGCTCGTTCCTGACCCCGATCATCAACCGGGTCATCAGCGACCCCGCGCTCGAGTACGTGGGCGCGACGAGCGAGTGCGAGGCCGTCGCCATCGCGGCGGGCGCCTGGCTGGCCGGCAAGAAGACCGTGGTGATGTGCCAGAACTCGGGCCTGGGGAATGCGGTCAACCCGCTCACCTCGCTCAGCTTCCCGTTCCGCATCCCGACGCTTCTCGTGGTCACGTGGCGCGGCCAGCCGGGAATCCACGACGAGCCGCAGCACGAGCTGATGGGCCAGATCACCGGCAGCCTGCTGGACGCCATGCGGATCCCCCGGCGCCCGTTCCCGGCAACGCCCGAGGACGTGGAGCCGGCCCTCGCCGAGGCCGAGTCGGAGATGGACCGGTCGGAGCTGCCGTTCGGGCTCGTGATGGCGAAGGACACCGTCCGTGACGACGGCCTCGACGAGAAGCCGCTCGACCCCAGGCTCCCCGGCGCCCGCCGGAATCTCCGGGAGCACGGACCCCGCCCCACCCGCGCCGAGACGCTGCAACGTTTTCTCGCCGTCGTCCCCGACACGGCCGCCGTCGTCGCCACCACCGGGAAGTGTGGCCGTGAGCTCTTCACCCTGGCCGACCGGCCGCAGCACCTCTACCAGGTCGGCTCGATGGGTGGCGCGAGCGCGATGGGTCTCGGCGTCGCCCTCCATACGCCGCGCCCGGTGGTCGTCCTCGACGGCGACGGCGCCGCGCTCATGAAGCTCGGCAACCTCGCCACCATCGGAAGCCGCGCTCCGGCCAACCTCGTCCACGTCGTGCTCGACAACGGCGTCCACGATTCGACGGGCGGCCAGGCCACGGTGTCGGCCAACGTGGACTTCGCGGCCGTCGCCCTCGCGTGCGGCTACGCGAGCGGCGCGACCTGCGACAGCTTGCGCGGGTTCGAGCAGGCCCTGGAAGCGAGCCGCGACGCCCCGGGGCCCCACCTGATTCACGCGCGGATCGCGCCCGGATCTCTCGCGAAGCTGGGGCGCCCGACCATCACGCCTCCGGAGGTCGCGCGGCGGTTCCGGGCGTTCGTGACCAGCCTCTGACCGGCCGGTGCGGTCGGGCGATGGACGCCTGGTAGGCTTGACCCGGTCCGTCGAGCGGCATACGGTCAAGACACCGAGAGGCAGACCGAGGCGTTTCCCCGGGCACCCGCCTGACCTGGTCGGCGGGCGCCCACTCCGCGCGCTCGTCGGCGCTCGGACACGTCGGCCGGGGAACCAGCCAAATGGCCAACCGGACAATCGAGGCGACGGATCAGTCGTTCCCGCGGCGGACCCGAGCCAACGTCCGGGATGTGCAGTCCCTCACCGAGGAGGCGGACATGGGCAACATCGAGTGGCGCATCAAGGGCCGGGAGTTCGCGAACTGCAACTGCAGCTACGGGTGCCCGTGCCAGTTCAACGCTCCCCCGACGCACGGCAACTGCCGGGCGGCGGCCGGCTGGCAGATTGACCAGGGCGTGCACGGCTCCGTGAAGCTCGACAACATCCGCGCGGCGGGGCTCTATGCCTGGCCGGGGGCCGTGCACCAGGGCCACGGCACCATGCAGCTCATCGTCGACGAGCGGGCCAACGCGGCCCAGCGCGAGGCGCTGGTCAGGATCCTCACGGGCCAGGACACCGCGGACATGGCGACGATGTGGTGGGTCTTCGCCGCCATGTGCTCCACGAAGCTCGAGCCTCTGTTCAGGCCGATCGAGTTCGAGGTCGATGTCGACGCACGGCGGGCGCGGCTCGTGGTGCCGGGCGTCGTCGAGTCCTCGGGCGAGCCCATCCGCAACCCCGTGACCGGGGTCGAGCACCGCGCCCGCATCGACTTGCCGCACGGCTTCGAGTATCGACTGGCCGAGATCGGGAACGGCCGGACCCTGGCGACCGGACCGATCAGGCTGGAGCTCACGGACACGTACGGCCAGTTCGCCCGCATTCACCTGAGCCACGCCGGCATCGTCGACTAGGGAGCGCACCGCCGGCGCAGACCCGAGATTCGGCCGGAGGTTGACCGCCGGACGCGCGCAGGGAGGCCCTGGACGGTGCACCCGTGCTGAGCGGCTTCATGGAGTGGGTCGTCCGGCACGAGCGCGCCGTGGTGGGAGCCGGCCTCGGCGCGATCGTCGCCCTCGCGTGGGTGTTCCTCCTCGGCGGGGCCGGCATGGACGGGTCGGACATGCGCGCGATGGGGCATGCCGGGCCGGAGGGTGCGCCCGGGATCGCGACCGTGTTCCTCATGTGGGCGGTGATGATGGTGGCGATGATGCTCCCGAGCGCCGCGCCTACCATCCTGCTGTTCGCCGCCCTCATGCGGGCGCGCTCGACCGCGGCGGCGTTTCCGGAGGCCGGAATCTTCGCCGGCGCCTACGTGGTGGTCTGGGTCGGGTTCAGCGTCGTCGCGACCGCCGCACACTGGATGCTCGATCGAGGCGGGCTGGTCTCGCCCGCGATGCGCTCCACGAGCGGCGTCCTCGGCGGCGGGCTCCTGATCGCGGCCGGCGTGTACCAGTTGACGCCGCTCAAGGATGCCTGCCTCAGCCGCTGCCGTTCACCGATCCAGTTCCTGACGCGGCACTGGCGACCCGGGCCCGCGGGTGCCCTGCGGGTGGGGCTGCTGCACGGCGCGTACTGTGTCGGCTGCTGCTGGGCGCTCATGGGGCTCTTGTTCGTCGCCGGCGCGATGAACCTCCTCTGGGTTGCCGCGATTGCGGTCTTCGTCCTCATGGAGAAGACGGCGTTCCCCGGCACGCGATTCGGGCGAATCGCGAGTGGAATCGGTCTGGCCGCCGCCGGAGCGGTTCTGCTGGCGCGCGCCTCGCTCGGCTGACGTCGACGGTCGCGTACACTGGGCCCGTGGATGACTGGCGATCGAACCTCGCGACCGACCCCGACGCCATCAGGCGCATCCTTCGTGAGTGCCGGCGGATCGCCGTGCTCGGGATCAAGCCCGAGTCGCGCGCGGGCGCGCCCGCTTTCTACGTGCCGGAGTACATGCTGCGCCAGGGCTACGACATCGTTCCCGTGCCCGTGTACTACCCGGACATCGTCGAGATCCTGGGGCGCCGCGTCCACCGGTCTCTCCGCGACGTCCCCGGGCCGATCGACATGGTGAACGTCTTCCGGCGCCCCCGGGACATCCCGCCCCACGTCGCGGACATCCTGGCGGTGAAGCCGCGCGTCGCGTGGTTCCAGCTCGGGATCACGCACGACGAGGCGGCCGAGACCCTGGCGCGGGCGGGAATCCGGGTCGTCCAGGACCGGTGCCTCCTGGTGGAGCATCGGCGGCTCGCGTGAGGGTGACGCCGGGTCTCGCGGCGCGGCTCGCCCCCATCGTCCTGCCGGACGCCGACGGCCGGCCGGTCAGGCTGGGCTCCCTCTGGGCGGACGCGCCCGCGGCCCTCGTCTTCCTCCGCCACTACGGCTGAGTGTTCTGCCGGGAGCGCGTCGCGCAGTTGCGCGACCACGAGGCCGAGCTCCGGGCGCGCGGCGCGCGCGTGGCTGCGGTCGGCCTCGGGGATCTTGCCTACGCCCGGGCGTTCCGCGGCGAGACCGGAATCGCTTTCCCGCTCCTGGTCGACGCGGAACGGGACGCCTATCGCGCGGCGGAGCTCCGGTCAGCCACGTTCCGCCACCTGTTCCGCCGGGACAACTTCGCCGCCCGCCGCCGCGCCCGGGCGGCCGGCCACCGGCAAGGACGGACCGGCCAGAACGTGTTCCAGCTCGGCGGGAGCTTCGTCTTCGGACCGGGCGACGTCGACCGCTACGGGCACGTGAGCGAGACCTTCGGCGACAACGCCCAGGTGTCCGCGCTCCTCGCCGCTCTCGACCGCTGAGCGCCAGCCACCCGGCTCCCGAGTCGGAGCAGCGGGCACGCCGCCGGGTCCGGAACACTGCTCCCGTCGGCGGTCAGCCGGACTGGTCGAGAAAGCGCGCGCGGTGGCGCGGGTCGGGGAGCGGGCAGCTGTCGTATCGGCCAAACAGGCGGTAGCGGGTGCGCGCCACGAGGTCATAGCCGAGATCCCGCGCCCACCTCGGCACGACGCGCAGCGCCCCGGCGGCCCGCCAGGCCCCCCCTAGCTCACGGAGGATCCACAGCGCGGCGTCGGACTTCCGGAGCAGGCGCTCCTCCGGCCGGCCATGGGCCAGGACGAGGTAGAGGGTGTCGAGGTCCCGGGGATCCCGATCGTGGCGGGCCAGGATCTCGCCCGCGAGGGCGCTCTGCAGCGCCGCGAAACGAAAGCGTCCAGGGCGATCCCGCGCCAGCACGAACCGGTTGAGACGGTTACAGAGGCCGCAGACGCCGTCGTAGAGGATGATCGGCCCGTCCGCCGTGGCGCGAGAGGCCTCACTCACGCCGTTCCTCGCTGAGCGGGCGGACGTGCGCCGGGACCGCATCGCGGGGGCAGGATGGCCACTCCGCGGTGAACCAGCCTCGGTAGCCGAACAGGCGCCCCCACGTCCGGTTCGTCACCACCACCTCGATCCCGAAGCGCTGGCTGGCGTCGTCGAACCACTCGTGCACGTCCGCGACCCCGGAGAAGAGGAGCGGAAATCGAAACGCGACCGGCCCCTCGTAGAAGCGCTGCTCGCTCGAGCGGAGCCTGGATCGCGATCTC
>JBGQGN010000194.1:0-7154 GCA_041497395.1 Methylomirabilia bacterium | reverse complement strand
GCGCGCGGCAGCTCGGCCTCGCGCCCCTGGACGAGCGGGCGGACCCGCTCGACCTGCTGGCGGACGCGCTCGGACGCAGTCGCCACGGCCGCCCGCTCGCTCGTGTTGACGCGCGTCAGCGCGCTCACGGGGTCGCCCAGCGAGGCAAGCTCCCGATCGAGCTGGCCCGCCCACACGGCCCCCGCCCGGCGAGCCGGCGCGTCTCGCCACGCCTTCATCAACTGGTCGTAGCCCCGGCGCACCTGATCGACCTCGAACGATGCGTCGTAGTCCTCGCTCTTCTGGGCATCGGTACGAAGCCGCACGACGCCCCGGGGATCGTCCTGGACCTCGTAGAGCCGCTCCGACCCCGCCGTGCGGTAGAACTCCCGCACGGACCCCAGAGCGTAGGCGGTGTCCCGCCAGTGGGCCCGCACAGCGGACGTGACCGGTGCGCCGCTGAGCTGCTGATTGATCGAGGTCGCCAGCGACTCCGCCTTGAAGAGGTGCTCCCCGAACCGGCCGCGCTTCCAGTCGAGGTCGTCCTTCATGGACGCGGCGGCGTCCGCGAGGCGCGACAGCTCCGATCCGATGCTGGGAAGACGGCGCCGCTGCGACGGGGTGGCCTTCACGATCATGTCGTCATAGGCGCCGCGGAGGTTCGCGATCTCGGTCTCGAGCCGGCGCACCCAGGTGCCCGGCCGCTGCTCCGCCCGCGTGTCGTACTGCGGCTCATCGAGGATGACGCCACACCCGGTCACGATCCAGAGTCCCACCCCGGCCAGCGCGCGGAGACCGGCACCACGGGCACCCGGAAGGGACACGTCCCGCATCATAGCAGGCCGGGGCGGGCCACGGGCGGCACGGCACCGCGCTTCCGGTGTACGGTAGGCTCCGTGGAGGCGCGACGACCATGAGCGGCCGGGCAGGCTCGATCCTGGGCGTGCTCCTGCTGGTCCTCGTGCTGGTGTCCGGGCTCTATTTCTGGGTGGTCCTGTCCTGGCCCTACTCCGAGGGCGAGCGGGCCGGGATTCTCCAGAAGTTCTCGCGCAAGGGCTGGCTCTGCAAGACCTACGAGGGCGAGCTCGCCATCTCGATCGTTCCGGGCATCACGCCGGTCATCTGGAACTTCAGCGTGAGGGACACGAGCCTCTCGCCCCAGATAAACGCCGCGCTGGGCAAGCGCGTGGTGCTGCACTACCGCGAGCACCGTGGCCTGCCGACGGCCTGCTTCGGCGAGACGAGCTACTTCGTGACCGGTGTCCGCATGGCGGACTGACCGCCCAGCCCTCGCGTCCCGATAGGTCCCCATCATCGTGGCGCGTTTGACGGCATCCGGGCCCGCCGATACACTACGGGCGCCAAGCAGGACTCCGATCGATCCTACCTGGGAGGCTCCAATGCGGCGACGCGCGATGATCGCTCTGGTGATGATGACGGCCCTCGGGGCCACGACCGGCCATGCCCAGACGCTCACGGGCACGCTCAAGAAGGTCAACGACAGCGGCACCCTGACGGTGGGCTATCGCGAGAACGCCCTCCCCTTCTCCTACACCGGCTCGGACGGCAAGCCCGCCGGCTACTCGATCGACCTCTGCCAGGAGATCGCCGTCGCCGTCCAGCAGGAGCTCAAGCTTTCGAACCTGGCGGTACGCTGGGTTCCCGTCACTCCCGCAAACCGCGTGGACGCGGTGGCCAACGGGACGGTGGACATCGAGTGTGGCTCCACGACCGCGTCGCTCTCCCGGCAGGAGAAGGTCGACTTCACGCTCATGACGTTCGTGGACGGCGCAAGCTTGCTGATCGCCGAAGGGTCCGGCATCCGCACGGTCGGCGACCTCGCCGGCAAGCGCGTCGGCGTCGCCCCGGGCACGACGACGGAGAAGGCGGTCGGTGACTTCCTGCGCGCCCAGTCCATCCCGGCGACGATCGTGTCCGTGAAGGATCACGACGAGGGCCTCGCCGCGCTCCAGACGTCCAAGATCGAGGCGTACGCCTCCGACCGCACCATCCTGGTCGGCCTGGTGCTCCAGGCCCGCGGGACGGCCCGCTATGCGCTCGTCTCCGACGACCTGTCCTACGAGCCCTACGGCTTCATGGTGCGGCGCGACGACTCGGCGTTCCGTCTCGTCGCCAACCGCGCCCTGGCGCGCATCTACCGGTCGGGAGCGATCGGCACGATCTACTCCAAGTCGTTCGGCGCCCTCGGCAAGCCGACGCCGGCCCTCGTCCTGATGTACGCGCTCCAGGGCCTCCCCGAGTAGCGCCCGGCGAGCGATCCTCGCTCAGCGCGGCGCCCGCCGACCACCGGCCCGGTGGCGGGCCCCCGGCGTCTTGCGCGGCCGGGGCTGCCCCTGGCCGGCTCGCGCCAGGAGCGCGAGCAGCCGCCGGTGGCTCACGAGCTTCTTCGGCACGTCGAAGAGCTCGATGATCATCGGTCCGGCGAATCCGATCCGGCCGAGCGCACCGAGCACCCGCGCGAAGTCGATCGTCCCCGCGCCGATCGTCAGGTGCTCGTCGACGCGCCCGCGGTTGTCCGAGAGCTGGGCGGAGTGGATGCGCTCGCCGAAGGCCCGCACGAACGACACCGTGCCGCCGGGAAGCAGCTCCGAGTGGGCGACGTCGAGCGCGAGGCCGAGGTAGGGCGAGCGGATCCGGTCGAAGAGCGCCCGGAACTCCTCGACCGTCACGCCGAGATACTGGAACTCGGAGTCGCCGGGCAGCGGGTTCATGTTCTCGATGACCAGGGGAACCCGCCGGCGCTCGCCGTACTCGACGCACCGTGCCATCGTCTCGTAGAGCGCGGCCCGCACGGTCTTGAGGTAGGCGCTGAAGTGAAAGCCGCAGTGGACCACCAGATACTCGCAGCCGAGCGCGACGGTGAGGTCGACGTACTCCCGCAGGTGGGCCTCCGCGGCCTTCCGCACGGTGGGCATGATCTCGGCGGTGTTGACGAAGGAGGCCGAGTGGAGCCCGCAGCGGACCCCCGACCGCTCGATCAAGGACCGGACGCGGCGAATCCGCGCCCGGTCGAAGGTCTGGGGGAAGTTCACCGGGTTCTGGCACGAGAACTCGAGCCAGGCGAGGGACTGCCGCCGCGCCAGCGGGAAATAGCGCTCGACCGGGCCCGATGACGCGGCGTAGCCGATCTGGGACGCCTGCATGCGGCGGCTCTACTTCTTTCGCAGGCCCAGCTGGTCGATGATCTTGACGAACCGGTCCTCCTCCGCCACGAGGAACTTGCGGAAGTCGGCGGGACCGAGGTAGGCGTCGATCGCCTTGGCGTTCTGATTGAAGGCCTTCCAGGACTCGGCCGTCATCGCCTTCTGGAACGCCTCGGCGAGAAACGCCACGCGCGGCGCCGGCGTGCCCTTGGGCGCGAGCACGCTCCGCCACTGCACCATCGCCACGTCCCAGCCCTTTTCCCTGAGCGTGGGCACGTTCGGGAAGATGGCGCTGCGCTTCTCGCTCGCCACCGCGAGCGGCACCATCTTCTTCGCCTCGACGTGCTGGCTGACCTCGGACATGTTGCCGATGAGGAGCTCGGCGTTCTTGCCGAGGAAGGCCAGCGTGGCCGGCCCGCCGCCCTCGTGGGGGATATACTCGACGTCGATTCCGGCCGCCCTCTCCCAGGACAGCACCACGAAGCTGTCGATCCCGCCGATCGCGGACCCGGCGACCCGCACCTGCTTCGGATTGGCCTTGGCGTGAGCCGCCACCTGGTCGATCGTCTGCCATGGCGCGTCCGGATGGCCGAACAGCCACTCCTCTTCGGCATGGATCCGCGCCACGGGCTCGAAGGCGTCCCACTTGAGCTGCGACTGGTTCGTGATCGTGGGGGTGATGATCGACGAGCCGGCGTGGGCAAAGAGGATGGTGTGGCCGTCGGCCGGCCGGCCGGCGGCGTACGCGCCGGCGGCGGTCCCGCCCGCGCCCGGCCGGTTCTCCACCGCGAGCGCCTGCGGCAGGGCGGTCCGGGACGCCTCGGCGAGGGCGCGGGCGAAGACGTCGGCGCCGCCGCCGGGCGCGAAGCCCACCACGAACGTGATCGGACGCGTCGGGAACACCCCCGGCTGCGCCCAGGCGGACCGCGGTCCACCAGCCCCACCAGCCCCACCAGCCACGGTCACGGCGAGCACCGCGCCCGCCAGGATGCCCAGGGTCGATCGCTTGCCCATGTGCCTCGCCTCCTTTGTTCGTGGTCGGATCAAGCCGTCGCCGCCGATGCGCGACCCGCACGTCTGCGACGCAGGGCGCCAAGCACCAGCGGGTACACCAGCACGGCCACGGTGAGAAACAGGAGTGTCGCCGTGATCGGTCGGGTGACGAAGATTCCCCAGCTCCCGTGAGAGATGATCAGCGACCGGCGGAGCTCGCTCTCCGCCATGACCCCGAGCACCATGCCGAGGACCATTGCCGCCGGCGAGAATCCGTAGGCCCGCATCCCGCAGCCCAGAATCCCGAAGGCGAGCGCGGTCCACGGGTTGACGATGTGGATCTCGGCGGCGTAGGTGCCGATGACGCAGAGGGCGAGGACCGCCGACACGAGCACCGGCATCGCCAGGTGAAGCGCGAGAAGGCAAAGCCTCAGGATCACCAGGCCCACCGGGATCATGAGCAGGTTGACGATGAGTAGCCCGGCGAACAGCGTGTACACGAGCTGGGGGTGCTTCGAGAGCAGGAAGGGGCCGGGCTGGATTCCGTGGAGGATGAGCGCGGCCAGCATGATGGCCGCCGAGTTCGAGCCCGGGATGCCCAGCGCGAGGGTCGGTACGAGGTCCCCACCCTGGACCGCGTTGTTCGCCGTCTCCGGCGCCGCCACGCCCTCCATCGACCCCTTCCCGAAAAGGTCGGGTCGCTTCGACCAGCGGCGGGCCTCGTTGTACGCGACGAATGAGGAGGCGGTCGCCCCCGCGCCCGGCATGACTCCGACGATCAGCCCGACGATCGTGCCGATGAGGGTTGCGGGCCAGAGCTCACGGAGCTCCCGCAGCGTCGGGAACGCGGTGTGGGCGCGGTCGGTCATGACCACCGCGCTCTCGCCCGGGTGGGCGATCCGGTAGAACATCTCGGTGATGGCGAAGAGACCGACCATCGCGGCGACGACGTCGACCCCGGTCATGAGCTCGGTCCGCCCGAACGTGAAGCGCAGCGAGCCGGTGAGCGTGTCGAGCCCGACGGTGGTGAGGAGCAGGCCGACGAAGCCCGACGCCAGCCCCTTCAGGAAGCTCGCCTCCGCCAGCCCGGCCAGGAGGGTGAGGGCGAACATCGCGAGCGCGAACGTCTCGGGCGAGCCGAACCGCAGCACCACCTCCCCGAGCGGGAGGACCATCGCAATCAGCACGACGATGCTGATCACGCCCCCGATGGTCCCGCAGACGAGCGAGACCCCGAGAGCCTTCGCCGCCTTGCCCTGCCGCGTCAGCTCGTAGCCGTCCATCAGGCATGCGGCGGACGCCGGCGTGCCCGGAATCCGCATGAGGATGGCCGGGATCGACCCTCCGTAGTTGGCGCCGGCCCACACGCCGGCCAGCATCACGAGCGCGGTCGTGGCGTCCATGGCGAAGCTGAACGGGAGCGCGAGCGCCATGGCGACGGCGCCGCTGATCCCCGGGATGGCGCCGCCGATGATTCCCCACGCGACGCCACCGACCATGGCGACGATGCGCGGCCCCTCCAGCGCGCTGGCGAAGCCGCCGGCCATTCCCTCGAGGAGGCTCACTGCCCCGCGCTCACCATGGCAGCCACGGCTCGAGAATACCGTCCGGGACCGGGATGAGCAGGCCGAACCGAAACGCGCCGTAGAGGGCCAGCGTCACGAGCACGGGCGCCGTCAGGAAGGCGCGCGCGCGGACCCCCTGCTGCAGAAGCAGGATCCCCACCACGTATCCCGGCGTGGCCAGGAGGTAGCCGAGGCGCTCGAACGCGAGGAGGTACACCGCCGTGACGGCGATCGCGCCGACGAGCCGCACGGGCGAGTGCAGCTCTCCCTCGCTGGCATCGTCATCGGCGGACTCGACGAACACCGCGGCTGACGCGGTCCACCGGCGGCCAAGCGTGGTCGAGACGCCCAGCAGGAGACCGCACAGGGCGATCGCCGCGCCGAGGGCGAGGGGGAACGCCCTGGGTCCCAGGGGGTCCGTCTGGACACCGGGCTCCACGTGCAACCCCAGGCCGATCACGGCGACTCCGAGGACAACCAGGACCGCCGCCACCGCCAGGTCCTGCCGAGGCGCCCCGGCTGCCGTCACACGCTCCCCGCTCTTCGCTGAGCCGTCCGTCATGCGCGATGCGCCGCTGTCGGCGGGTGATTGTCGCATGGGGCGCCGGGACTTCGCCAGGCCCGCGATGGCGATCGGGTAGTGCATCAGTTGGAAACTGACGCACTACCGGCGATCGGGCAGGCTTGACACCGCGCGGCCTGGCGACAAATAATCACACCAACTCGCGCCTTTGACGGGCACGCAGGGCAGCGTGCCCCGAGGACCCCCAGGCGACACCCTGGAAGGAGACCCGGTGGCGGTTCGCGCCGATCCGAGAGAGGCCTACCAGGAATCGATCCTCGTGGCCCCGGCGCGCCCGGCTTCGCGCGCCTGGCGGCGCCGGCTTGGGAGCGAGACGACTCTCGCGTACACGATCCTGACCCCGACCTTCCTCGTCATCCTCGGCCTGGTCGCCTATCCGTTCTTCATCGGCATCTCCCTGTCGCTCCAGAGCAAGATGGTCGGCGCGCCCGGGCGCTTCGTCGGGCTCCAGAACTACGTCGATCTGTTCCGGAGCGACCTCTTCATCCGGACGATCTACAACACCATTGTCTACACGGTCGTCGCCGTGGCCATCAAGTTCGTGTTCGGGTTGACGATGGCCCTGATCCTCGACCAGGAGCGGCGCTTCAACAACATCTTCCGGACGCTCCTCTTCGTTCCCTGGGCGATACCCATCGTCATCGTGTCCCTGAACTGGCGGTGGATCTTCGACGACCTCTCCGGCTTCCTCAACAACTTCCTGATCACGTTCCACATCACGAAGAACATCATCTCCTGGCTCTCCGACCCAAGCCTCGCCATGGGCTGCGTCATCGCCGTCGTGGTCTGGGCGGGCACGCCCTTCTACACCATGACGTTCCTGGCGGGGCTCCAGGCGATTCCCAAGGAGCTCTACGAGGCCGCGGAGAT
>JBGQGN010000193.1:0-7165 GCA_041497395.1 Methylomirabilia bacterium | reverse complement strand
CTCGCGTCTGGCCGGCTTCCTCGCCACGCCCGTCTCCTCCTGCTCGGAGCGGACAGGACCGCTGCCGGCGGGCATCTTACCGCAGCGCGCGGCCCTCAGGCGGCATCTGGCGGACCATCAAGCTCGGTCGGTCCGGGCGGACCCGGCGCTCGGCCAGGATCCTCGACTCTGAGGGCAGATCGCGCGAGCGTCTCACTCCCGGGGGAGGAAGCCCTCGGTCATCGCGTTGACCTCGGGGATGCCCGTGCGGGCGATGGCGTTGATCCGGGCCTTGACCTGGGCGAGCGGGGCGAAGGGCTTGGCCGCGAGGGTCTCGGCGTACGCGCGTACCGCGGCGGCCAGCTCGTCCCCCGGCACCACGCGATGGACGAGACCCATCGCGTGCGCCTCGGCCGCCGTGTACCGCCGACCCTCCATGATGATCTCCTTGGCGCGGGCCGGACCCACCAGGCGGACGAACCGCGTGGTCGAGGCCACACCCAGCGGGACACCCAGATCGACCTCGGGAATCCCGAGCGTCGCCTCCGCGGCCGCCCACCGGAAGTCGCACGCGAGGGTCAGCCCGAAGCCGCCCCCGATCGCGTGACCGTTGATCATCGCGATCGTCGCCTGCTCGAGGTTCTCGAGGAGTCCGGTGACCCGCTCGAAGAGCCGCCGGAACTGGTTCGGCGTCGCGAGGAAGACCTGCCGGCGCTCCTCGGGGGACATCCCGCGCCGGGCCGGAAAGTGCGCGCCGGCCGAGAAGACGGGCGGCGCACCAGTGACGATCACCACGCGCGAGCGCGCGTCATCGCGGAGGGCTCCGAGCACCTCGATGAGCTCGCCGAGCATGGCATCGCTCAGGGAGTTCCGGTGCTCGGGCCGGTCGAGGGTGACGGTCGCGATCGGGCCGTCGTGGCGCAGGGCAACGTTCGCGCTCGTGGCCATCCCTACGCTCCGTCGACGAAGACGAGGTTCGCGTTCGAGGCTGTGAGGCGTATGGCCTTGGGCTCCCGGTGCTCCTCCGAGTCGTACCACCGCCGGGCCTGGGCGAGGCTCGGGAACTCGAGCACCACGAGACGCCGCGGGCGCCAGCTGCCCTCCACGACCTCGTGCTCGCCGCCCCGCACCAGGAAGCGGCCCCCGTAGGCGGCGAGGGTCGCCGGCGCCCGTTGCCGGTACTCGGCGTAGCGAGCGGGATCGGTGACCTCGAGATCGACGATGACGTAGGCGGCCATGGACGTCCTCCCTGACCCGAGCCGGGTTCTTCATCGCCTCGCGGCGGAGCGCGGCTCCACCGACCCGGCCGGCCGCCGGCATGGTAGCCCGGGCAAGAGCCCGGACGCCAGGGACCCCTGCGCGTGGCACGCCGCCTCGCAGCCGGGTCGCGCGACGAGAGGGCCACCGTGGGGAAAGACCGGGGTCGGCTCAGGCGCTCGAAGATCGCCGGCGGCGTTCCGGCAGCCAGCCCCGGCTCTGCGCCAGGCCGAGGAGGGTGAGCGCCGCGCCGGCCCCGCTCCGGAAGCCGACGGTCTCGCCGAGCCAGACGAGCGCGAACAGCCCGCCCACGATCGGCACCAGCAGCACGTACGGCGCGACGGCGGCGACGCCGCGGAGGGCGATCGCGGCGGTCCACCACGTGTATGCGAGGTAGATGGGGAAGACGACCGCGTAGATCCAGATTGCCCATCCCGAGGGCGAG
Organism: Methylomirabilia bacterium; assembly: GCA_041497395.1. Taxonomy (GTDB): domain Bacteria; phylum Methylomirabilota; class Methylomirabilia; order Rokubacteriales; family DASRDR01; genus DASRDR01. Next base: position 5,484 of record JBGQGN010000193.1, on the reverse strand, counting down.
ATGGCCTCCCACGACTGTCCGGCGGACCCGAGGAGGCCGAGCGGCACGAGCGGCGCGCTGCCGATGAGGAGGGTGCCGGCGAGCACCGTCGACGCCGGGTGCCGAGCGGCCAGAAGTTTGTTCACGATGCCGTAGAGAGCGAAGGAGGCCGCCGCGCCCAGCGACAGGAGGTCGCCCACGCGCGCCTCGGTGAGGCGAAGACCTTCCGAGGTTCCGCTCACGAATAGAAGGATGCCCGCCGTCGCGAGCCCGACGCCCGCCCACTGGCGCCGCCCCACCGACTCGACGCCACCGAGCCTCAAGAACAGGAGCGAGAAGAGAGGCACCGTGGTGAGGAGCAGGGTCGAGGCGAACGCCGAGGTGCGGTCGAGTCCGAGGGTGAAGCCGAGCTGGTAGAGGGTGAAGCCGAAGAGCCCACCGAGCGCGAAGCGCGCCCGATCGGGGCCGACGACGGCACCGAGACGTCCCTGAGCGGCCAGCACGACCAGCGCGGTCACCGCCATGGCGAGGAAGCGCGTCCCGGTGAACACGAGGGGCCGCCACTCGCGGAAGGCGAGCTTGGTGAGGCCGTAGCTGAGACCCCAGTTCGCGACCGCCAGCACGGCGAGGAGGTCGGCCCGAGCGATGCTCCCCGGACGACCCGGCTCGGGCCGACCGGATGCGAGCCCGGGTGTCTCCCGCCGATGGTCCATGCCGGCATCCGGGATACAGGACAGGGGCCCGCGCTGTCGCGCCGATCCTCGGCGAGTTATCCGGAGCCGGGGAGGCGGGATAACCCGCCGGAAATCGACGCGCCGGCGAGCGCGGCGGTGTTGTAGACGTGTCGGGGAGGTGCTAGAGGTGTCGGACGTGGAGCGATCGGCGATGTGGGACGCCTTCGCGGGTCGCGATGCCCGCTTCGACGGGCGCTTCGTCGCGGCGGTGCGGACGACCCGTGTGTTCTGCCGGCCCTCCTGCACCTGCCGCCGGCCGCGCCCCGAGCGGGTCGAGTACTTTCCCACGCCCGACGCCGCGGCCCGAGCGGGCTACCGCGCCTGCAAGCGCTGCCGGCCGGAGCTGCCTGGCGGGCCGGCGGAGGCCGATCGCCGCTTCGCCGAGCGGGCGCTCGACGCGATGCGGGCCCGGCTTGCCGAGCCGCTCACGCTGGTCGGCCTGGCGCGGCTGCTGGCCGCCAGCCCGTCCGCCCTGGGTCGTCGCTTCCGAGCGACCGATGGCCGGACGCCAATGCGGGCTCTCGCCGACCTTCGGGCGGAACGGGCCGAGGCGCTCTTGCGTGACGACCGGCTGACCGCCCTCGCGGCGGGCCTCTCCGCAGGGTTCGGAAGCTCCACGGCCTTCGCGCGAGCGTTCCGGCGCCGCACCGGCCGCTCTCCCTCGGCGTGGCGGCGTGCGATCCTCCGACCGAGCCGCGACGCGGGGACCCGGCGCCTTGCGGCAGCCGGCTCCCTGCGGAACGGGGCGACCGGGCGCTAGCCGGGGGCGGCTCCCCGGAGCCGCGCCAGCACCATCCATTCGCGGCCCTGGCGCCCTACGGCCGATGGAGCCGGGCGAGTGCCTGGCCCACGTGACCGAAGCCGATCCGCCCGACGCGGACCGGGGAGTCATGCGGCGCGCGGTCTCGGGGTCGTGGCGGACAGCCGACGGGGCCGACCGATTCGTTGACATTGGCCGTCGCGTGGGCGGACGATAGGCGGTGTGAGGAGGCCCAGATGGCCCTGATTCTCGCGGTCGTCGTCACCGTCTGCTTTGTTGCCTCTCTCTTGCCGTTCCTGCTGCCGGGAGCCGTGATCGGCCTGCTCGGCAAGGTCCTGAACGACGCCCTCGGTGATCCCGTGTGGGCTCTCGTGCCGGCCGCGCGCGGCACGCTGGTCACGAGCGGAGTGGAAGGGCCCATGCTCACGCTGCAGGGCGTGCTCGTGCTCTACGTCCCCCTGCTGCTGATCCTTCTGTGGACCCAGCGGGGCCGCTGACGCCTCAGGACCTGGCGGGCCGCTGCGCCGGGGCGAGCCGGCTGCCGAGCACGAGGAGGAGCACGCCGGCGACGAAGAAGCCCACCGTCAGGTAGACGACCTGGGGCACGGCGCGGTCGAGGTAAAGCTCGATCGCCGGGCGGACCTCCTGGAAGCGCGGGACCGTGTCCGCGAACCGGTTCAGGAGCCACTCGCGTCCGAAAAGTGTGAAAAGGATGCCGATGAAGCCCGGGAGGAAGGTCAGCATTCCCAGCGCCTTGAGCGAGTCACTCAGCGAGCGGGTCGCCCAGAGTCGCACGACGAGCGCGGCGACCATCAGCCCGATCGCGACCCACAGGAGCACCGGCGACGTCCCGACCGGCACGAGCTTGAGCTCGGCGGGCTGGATACGCAGGAGAACGAACGGGATTAGGAGCGTCAGGCCGGTCGTGTAGGCCGTGCTGACGAACACCCGCCAGGCGATTGCCCCGGCGACCCGCCCGCCCAGGGGCGTCGAGCCGTCGCGGCTCCCATCGCGGCTCATAGTCCCCGGTGGGTCGCGCCGGCCGTGGCGGCCACCGCGTCGGCCGGGCTCGCCGACGGGCCCTGGTAGAGCTCCACGGTGAAGCCGTCCGGATCACGGAGGTAGACGGCCCAGCCGCCGGCGTGGGCGCCCGCGGTGATCTCCGCCGGCTCCGAGACCAGCGTCACGCCCCGGCGCCGGAGCTCTGCGCAGGCGGCCCGCAGGTCGTCGACCTTGAAGCAGAGGTGGCCGTTGCCGGGGCGGTTCGTGGCGCGATCGGTTGGCGGCGCGGGGTGCGAGACGTACTGGAGGAGCTCCAGCATGCTGCCGCCGGCAGCCGGCTGGAGATGCGCGGTCTCGAGGCGCACCCCCTCGAAGCCCGTGACGGTCGCCAGGTAGGGCGCGGTGCCCGTCTGCCGCTTGACGAGCGTGAGACCGAGGACGTCACGGTAGAAGACCAGCGAGCGCTCGATGTCGCTCACCGTGAAGCCGGTGTGATAGACGGGGCCGACCTGCATTGCCACCTCCTATCCCCCCTTATCCGAGGACCGCGATCGCGTCGATCTCGATCAGGGCGTCGTCGTCCCAGAGCCCCCGGACCTCCACCAGCGTGGTGGCGGGCCAGTGGCCCTCCATCATCTCACGGTAGACCTGCCCGATCTCGCGGGCCTTGGCGCGGTACTCGCGCTTGTCGACCACGTAGAACGTCACCTTGACGAGGTCCCGCAGCGTCCCGCCGCGCGCTCCGACGACGGCACCGACGTTGGCCAGCGCGTGCCGGAACTGCCCGACCAGGTCACCGGCCGGGGCGATCCGGCCGTCGGCGTCCAGGGCCGTCTGGCCGGCGACGAAGAGGATCCGGCCCTGCGCCTCGATCCCGTGCGAGTAGCCCGAGGGCTTCGGTAGCCAGGGGGGATTCACGATCACCTTCGGCACGGCAGCCTCCTTACCGACGGCGGGCCAGGCGGTGGGTCGGGCGGGGAGGGCCTCCCCGACGGATCGCCGGCGTGGGGCCCGCGGTCCCGGCCGGCGCCATCAGCGCCCGGTGAAGCGGGGCGGCCGCTTCTCCGTGAAGGCGCGGTAGAACTCCTTGTGGTCCTGGGCCATGAGCAGGAGGGCCTGGGCCTGGGCCTCCGCCTCGATGGCCGAGGCGAGGTCCATGCCCCACTCGTTGTTGAGCATCCGCTTCGTCATGCCGAGCGCCTGGGCCGGCCCGTCGGCGAGCCGCCGTGCGAGGGCCCGGGTCTCGTCGGCGAGGCGGTCGGCAGGCACGACGCGGGTCGCGAGCCCGTAGCGCTCGGCGGTCGGGGCGTCGATCGTGTCGCCGAGCATGAGCAGCTCCGTCGCCCGTCCGAGGCCCACCACCTTCGGCAAGAGGAACGCGGCGCCCATGTCGGCGCCGGCGAGCCCGACCTTCGTGAAGAGGAAGGCGAAGCGGGCCGTGTCGGCCAGGACGCGGAAGTCCGCCGCGAGCGCCAGCACCGCCCCGGCCCCGGCCGCGATGCCGTTGACCGCCGCCACGACCGGCTTCTCGAGGAGCCGCAGGTTGCGGACGACGGCGCCCGTCATGCGCGTGAACTGGAGCACGCCCTTGACGTCCTGCTTGAAGAGCTCGCCGATGATCTCGTGCACGTCGCCGCCCGAGCAGAAGCCCTTGCCGGCGCCGGTGAGAACGAGGACACGGACGGACTCGTCGGACTGGCACTCGAGCGCCAGCCGCTCGAGCTCCGCGTAGACCTCGAACGTGAGGGAGTTCAGCGTGTCGGGTCGGGCGAACGTCACCGTCCCGATGCCCTCCTCGATCCGGTAGTCGAACCCGCGGTAGGGGCCCATCGGTGTCCTCAGGCCTGGACGGCGCCGCCGTCGACGTTCCAGGCCTGGGCGGTCACCCCGCGCGCCTCGTCGCTGGCGAGGAGCACGGCCACCGCCGCCACCTCCTCGGGCTCGATCAGGCGCTTCTGCGGGGAGTACGCGGCGAGCGAGCGGACCGCTTCGTCGTACGTGCGCCCCGTGCGCTCCTGGATGTTCCGGGCGCTCGCCCACGTGAGGTCGGTCGCCACGTAGCCGGGGCAGATCGCGTTCACCGTCACGCCGGTCGTCACGACCTCCTGCGCGAGGGCACGGGTCAGCCCCAGGAGGCCGTGCTTGGAGGCGGTGTAGGCGGCGACGTACGGGTACCCCTGGCGACCCGCGATCGAGGCGATGTTGACGACGCGGCCCCACCGCGCCGCCAGCATGCCGGGCAGGACCGCGCGGGTCATCAGGAACGCGCCCGTCAGGTTCACGCGGAGGTGACGCTCCCAGAGGGCGTCGTCCGTGTCGAGGAGCTTTGCGGAGACGGCGATGCCCGCGTTGTTGACCAGGATCTCCACCGGGCCGAGGCCCTCCGAGACGCGCCGCACGGCGTCGTCGACCTGGGCCCGCTCGCCGACGTCGCAGGATACGGCGAGCGCCTTCCGGCCGAGAGCGCGGATCTCCGCGGCGACAGCGTCCAGCTCCGCGCCCGTGCGCGCGGTGACGGCCACGTGGGCGCCTTCGCGGGCGAACGCGAGCGCGATCGCCCGCCCAATGCCCCGGCCGCCGCCGGTGACGAGGGCGACCCGGTCCGGAAGCTTCACGGCGCGCAGTATAGACGCCGCTCCGAAGGCGGGTCAACGCAGGCGGCCCCCCGTGAGCCGGTGCCGGAGCTCTCCTGGGCTTCGTCTTGACACCCGGAGGTCCGGGGTGACAGCGTATCGACAGGGCGCGGGTGACGGCGATTGGGCTCAGGGCACGGCTCCATCTCGACCCACGACCGGGCATGACGGCGCTGCGGTCCGTCGTCGGGTTCGGCCTGGCTGTCACCGTCCTCACCACGCCGGTGGCCAGCGGGGCCCAGAACCCGGTAGCCCGTGTGGGCGTGCTTGGGCCGGACGAGGAGCCCCGCTTCTCGGAGATCGCCGCAAGCCTCAGGCGAGGGCTCCTCGAGCGGGGCCGCCGCGAGCAGGACCTCGAGATCCTCGAGCGCCGGGT
>JBGQGN010000192.1:0-7177 GCA_041497395.1 Methylomirabilia bacterium | reverse complement strand
GGGCCCGCTCCCAGCCCCCGCGCTCCCCGAACACGGCGCCCCGGGCGAGGAGCCGCTCGAGAAGCGGGCTCGTCCGGAGGGGCCGACCCCACTCGTTCTCGTCGCACGGGAACTGGGGCGCGTAGTAGTAGCGGTACACCTCGCGCGCCTTCTCGGCGGCGTAGCGGCGGTCGCCGAGGTGAGCCCCGAAGCGGCGGACGTTCAGCTCCCACACGTCGATCGAGGGCTCGCCCTCGAGGATCCATTCGGCCATCACGCGCCCCACGCCGCCCGCGCCCGCGATCCCGTTGATCGACATCCCCGCCGCCACCCAGAAGCCGGGCCGCCCGGGGACCGGACCGAGCGCGTAGTGGCCATCCGGCGTGAAGCCGTCGGGTCCGTTGACGAGCTGCAGGATCTCGGCCTTCTCGACGGCCGGGAATCGCCGGATGGCCCCCGCCAGGAGCGGGTCGAACAGCTCCCACTCGGCGGGGAGCAGCTGCTGCGTGAACTCCCAGGGAACGTCGTCGAGGCGCCACGCCTTCGGGTGGGGCTCGAACCCGCCGACCAGGTATCCGCCCACCTCCTCGCGCACGTACACGAGGTTCTCGGGATCGCGCACCACCGGCGTCTGACGGGAAAGCTCCTGGCCGGGGACAGGCCGCGTGATCAGGTACTGGTGCATCAGGGGGACGATCGGCAGGTCGACGCCCGCCATCGCCGCCACGCGAGGCGCCCACTGCCCGGCTGCGTTGACCACGCACTCCGCGCGGATCGCGCCCGCGGTGGTCTCGACTCCCCGGACCCGGCCGCGCGGGTCGAGCCGGACCCCGGTGACTCGCGTCCCGGTGACCACCTCCGCCCCCCGGGCGGTGGCTCGGCGCGCCAGCTCACGCGTGATGCCGTTGGGCTCGAGGTACCCGTCGTCCGGGACGTAGACCGCGTCGTGAAGGCCCGCTCCGCTCATGACGGGGCAGATCCGGAGCGCCTCGGCGGGCGTGATGATCCCAACGTCGAGGCCGAGTGCTCGCGCCCGGCTCACGCTCCGCTGGAGGCCCTGGAGCATCGGGGCGCTCGAGGCGAGCCGAAGGCTCCCGACGGGCCGCCAGCCGGCAGCCTCGCCGACCTCGGCCGCGAGCTCCCGGTAGAGCCGGATGCTGTAGTTCATGAGGCGCATGTCGGCGGGCGACGTGCGGAACTGCGACACGAGACCGACCGAGTGGAAGGTCGTGCCGCTCGTCAGCTCGCCCTTCTCGAGGAGAACCACGTCCCGGCAGCCGGCGGCCGCCAGGTGATACGCGATGCTGCAGCCGATGATGCCGCCGCCGACGACGACGACGGCCGCCTCGCCCCGCATGAGGCGCTCGCGCCCGCCGCTAACGCAGCCCTGCTCGGGTCATGCGAGCACGCTCGCCGAACCAGAGTGAAGGGGCCTCAGGCGAGGACCTCATCGAGGACACGGCCGTCGACGCGGCCGGCTTCCAGCCCCGTCAGGCGGCAGAGCGTCGGCATGAGGTCGATGGTCCGCCCGGCCCGGATCTCGGCGCCGGCCCGCACGCCCGGCCCGGTCACCAGCATCGGGATTCGCTGCTCGTGCTTGGAGCCGTGCGAGCGCAGCCCCGTCTCGGCGCGGTGCGCGGGATCGTCCTCCCAGACGCCGAGGGCGACGTCCCGGGCCGCCCAGCAGATCAGGTCGCCGACGCGCTCGGGCGGAAGGTGATCGCGCCGCGCCTCGGCGTTCGGGACCACCTCGTCGATGCCGGCGGTCCGCTCCAGGATGGCGTGCGCCTCGCGCGCCTTGCCCGGGTCGTCGAAGTAGAGGTAGAGCGCCCCGCCGAGATCCCGGTGGTGTGCGTAGAGCCCATCCCGGATGAGAGGCACGCCGTGGGTCGCGATGCCGGCCTCCGCCAGCACCCGTACCGGCGAGACGGAGCGAAGCTTCGCATTCATCCCGTGATCCGCCGTGAGGACGACGACCGTCTCGGCAGGGTCGTACACGTCGAGGAGCCGCCCGAGCGCCTCGTCACTCGCCTCGAGGTAACGCTGCATGGCGGGCTCATCGGGCGCCAGCATGTGCTGGGGGTAGTCCGTCGTGGCCACGTAGAGGAAGTCCGGGCGCTCCCGGAGCGCGACCTCGCGGGCCATCCGGAACACCCAGAGGTTGATGTCGAGGGAGAAGATCTCCGGCGGGGGACCGGCCACCGCCCGGTGGGCCTCCGGGTGCGTCTTCATGTCGACGCAGACGTCCAGGCCCCGTCGGAGGAGCTTCGTCAGCTTCTCCTTCGCCGTGACGAGCGCCGTGGACCAGCCGGCCGCCTTGAAGTGCTCGAACACGAGAGGCTCCTGCACGAACGAGACCTGCTCCATGAAGACGTCCGTCCGCGTCCCGCGGTCGTAGTAGAAGTTCGTCGACAGACCGTGGCGCGCCGGGTACGTGCCCGTGAGCAGCGAGATGTGGTTCACGTTCGTGAGGCTCGGGAGCACCCCGCGGCCGTCGAGGGTCGAGGCGCCGGCCTTCATGAGCGCGGCCAGCCGCGGCATCCGGGCCGGCTGGACGTAGCCCGGGTCGAATCCGTCGAGGAGGAACATGAGGACTCGCTTCGGTCGCGTCATCGGTCAGCCTCCGGGGTCACCGTCCGACCCCCACCGCCAGCTCTGAAAGGCTGGCCCGGAACGCGTCGACCACCCCCTCCATGTCCCGGGGGGTGAGCGTCCCCATGTTGGACACGCGAAACGCGTACGCGCGGATGTCCCCCTGACCGGCGTAGATGACGTACCCCCGCCGCTTCATCGCGTCGTGGAGCGGGTCGTAGGCCAGTCCCGGCAGGAGCCGGAACGTCGTGAGGATGCTGGACCGCGCCGCCTCGGGAACCAGGATCTCGAAGCCGAGCGCCGCCATGCCGCGCCGCAGCACGCGGGCGTTCTCCGCGTACCGGGCGATCCGGCCGGCCACCCCCTCGGCTTCCAGCTCGACGAGGGCCTGCCGCATCGCGTGGAGGACCTGGACCGCCGGGGTGAAGGGCGTGTTGTCCCGCTCCTGGGTCGTGTAGTGGCCGTGGAGATCCAGATAGACGCTGCGCGGTGGCTGTCCGGCCAGCGCGTCCAGCGCCACGCGGCGACCGAGGACGAAGGCGATTCCCGGGACCCCCTGCAGGCACTTGTTGGCGCTGGCCATCACGAAGTCGACGCCGTCGGCGTCCACGTCGAGCCGCTCGCCGAAGAGGGAGCTCATGGCGTCGATCAGGACCCGGCGCCCCGCCCGTGCGGCCACCCGCGCGACGTCCATCACCGGGTTCAGGAGGCCCGTCGTGGTCTCGTGGTGGACGACCGCCACGTGGCTCAGCTCGGGACGCGCCCGGAGCGCGGCCTCGACGTCGGCCGGGGGCACGGGGGTGGTGACGTCGTACGCGAGCACCTCGGCCGGGATCCCGTGGACCCGCGCGATCCGGGCCAGGCGGTCCCCGTAGACGCCGTTGTTCACGATCAGGACCGCGCGGTCCCTCGGCACCACCGAGCTGACGGCGGCCTCCACGGCGGCGGTCCCCGACCCGCTGAACAGCACCGCGGCGAAACGCTCGTCGCAACCGGCCAGCCGGACGAGCCGAGCCCGGCACTCCCGCATCATCTCGAAGAACTCGGGCTCCCGGTGGCAGAGGTCCGGCATCACCAGGGCCTCCCGCACCGATCGGCTGGTGTTGGCGGGACCGGGGTTCAGCAGGATCCACTCGCGCTCGCGCATCTCCGATCCTCCCGGCCGTCAGGCTACCCTCGCCGCCGCCGCCCGTCCACCCTGTCATCGATCGCCAACGGGAGCGATGCAGTGACCCGGTTCGGAGCTCGGGCGCTGCGGCGGCTCCGTCGCGGTAACCCGGCTGACCCCGCCCGGCCCGACGAGCGGACCCCCATGCTTTCATCCCACCCGTGGTTTCTTCCTTGCAGCGGAGAGAGTGACACGCTAGGCTGCCGCTAGGAGGAAGGTACCCAAGGCTATGGCGCAGCTCGCCTTCCTGATCTCGCTCGTGGCATTGGGAATTTCCATCCTCGCCTACCAGGAAGCCGGCGGCACGAAGGACCTCACGAAGAAGGTCGAGTCGCTCCGGGAGGATCTCCGGCGCGAGACGGCGGACGGTCTCTCCAAGCTCGAAAAGGCCCTTCGCTCAGCCGAGTCGGCGAAGCCGAAGCCGTGATCCGAACCGAGCACACACCCGGGCGCTGCGAGCGCTAGGGGCGGTGGACAGCGAACCCGACCCCCCTGACGCTGACCCGCACACCGAGCCGCGCTCCGCTGAGAGCCGGGTCGTCCTGCGACGGCAACGGCTATCCCACCTGCCCGGTCTCGAGGTGAACGGCAGCATCTTCGATACCCGCTACGCGCCAGGATCCTCGCCGGGACACTGCGACGGGATGTGCTGTTCGAGCGGCGTCAAGGTCGACGTTGCCCAGCGCGATCAGATCCTCGCCCACGCCGACCTCATCCAGCGCGCGATGGACCCCGGCCAGGACCAGGATGTCGGCGGCTGGTTCGAGGAGACGGAGATCCCGGACCCTGACTTCCCGTCTGGCCGGTGCGTCGGTACGCAGGTGCACCGGAACGGGTGCGTCTTTCTGGACGCGGCGCGACGATGCGTCCTCCAGGCGGTCACGATCGCCATCGCCCGGCCGGGCTTCGATCTCAAGCCGTTCTTCTGCTCGGCCTTCCCCATCACGATCGCCGCCGGCGCCTTGTGGATCGACGAGATGTGTCTCGACGCGCCTGATGGCTGCTGCCGGCCGACCCCCGGTGGCCCGGTGCGTGTTCTCGATGTCTGCGAGGTCGAGCTGCGCCACGTGCTCGGGAACGAGGGGCTCGAGGAGCTCCGCCTGACAGTCAAGGAGTAACCGCCATCCAACGCGCCAGCGCCCACGTCCCTTCCCCCGGCCGCGCGGTCCGCGCGACCGGCCGGGCGGGTGTGACGGGAGCGCCAGAACGCAACGGCCGGCCGCGGTCAGCGCCCCGGATCGGTTTCGCCTTCAACCGGAAGCCGGGTGACGGGGACCCGCCGGCCATCGCCCCCTCCAGGAACCGGAGTCTCGGGGACCCCGCGGATCTCTACGCCGAGTGGGACGACGAGGTCACGATCGCAGCGATCGAGGCGGCGCTGGCGGAGGCCGGCGAGGTCACGCGGCTGGAAGCGACGGAGGACTTCCCACTCCGGCTACGGGAGTCGAAGCCAGACATCGTCTTCAACGTGGCGGAAGGGCTCTGGGGGCCGAACCGCGAGGCCCACGTGCCGGCCCTCTGCGAGTTCTGGGGCGTGCCCTACACGGGAAGCGATCCCCTCACCCTGGCGATCTGTCTGGACAAGGGCCGCGCCAAGGAGATCCTCGCCTACCACGACATCCCGACCGCGGAGTTCACCGTCGCGCCCGGAGGTGCTCGGCTCGACGGGATCCCGCGGCTACCCGTGGTCGTGAAGCCGGTCCACGAGGGCTCCAGCAAGGGGATCACCCAGGCGTCGCTCTGCCGGACTCGGGCCGAGGTGGGACGCGCCGTCGGCCTGGTGTGGCGGCGGTACCGCCAGCCGGCGCTCGTCGAGCGGTGGCTGCCCGGCCGCGAGTTCACGTGCGCGATCCTCGGGAACGGCCCGGACGCCCGCGTCCTGCCCGTGGTCGAGGTCGATTTCGACGCGCTGCCTCGCGGGGCGGCGCGCCTCTACTCGTACGAAGCCAAGTGGCTGTTGGACAGACCGGAGCGGCCGCTCGCCATCTTCCAGTGCCCCGCCTCGCTCCCCCGCGGGCTCGCGCGGCAGATCGAGCAGACGGTACTGGCCGCGTATCGCGTCTTGCGCTGCCGGGATTGGGCTCGCATCGACGTCCGCTGCGACGCCCGCGGGGTGCCGCACATCCTCGAGGTGAACCCCCTGCCGGGGGTGCTTCCGGATCCGGCCATGAACTCCTGCTTCCCCAAGGCCGCGCGGGCCGCCGGCATGGACTACGGGTCCACGATCCGGGCCGTCCTGCGGGCCGGAGCCGTGCGACATGGCATTGTCGCCTAGGCCTCGCCTGCGGGCGCGGGGACGGCTCCGCGTGGCGGTCATCACCGATGCCCTGTCGGAGGCGACCGCCCAGGCTCTCGGCACGCCGTCGGCCCCCGGCCACCCCGGGCCGGTGATGGCCGCGCTCGAGACGCTCGGTTACGACCCGGTGCTGGTCGAGTTCAACGGCGACCCCTCGGAGTGGCTGGCTGAGCTGGCGACCGGGCGCTTCCGGCTGGTGTTCAACCTGTGCGAGGGCCTGAGCAACCAGGCGGCCGGCGAGCCCGTCGCCGCGGCCCTCGTGGAGCTCCTCGGGATTCCCCTGGCCGGCGCCTCGTCCGACATGCTCGCCTTGTGTCTCCGGAAGGACCGGGCGAACGCCGTGCTCCGCGCCCACGGCGTCCCGGTGCCGGAGTGGATCCTGGTGCGGCCGGGCATCCCCCGGGCACGGTGGCGCCGGTTCCCGGCGATCGTCAAGCCCGCCGCCGAGGACGGGTCGTTCGGGATCGGCTCCGACTGCGTGGTTGGCGATCGGGCCGCGCTCGAGACCGTCGTGGCGCGTGGATGCCAGCAGTGGGGCCGCATGCTCGTCCAGCGCTTCGTCGGCGGCCGGGAGTTCAACCTGGCGATCGTGGGCGGGCGGGTGCTCCCCCACGCCGAGATCGACTTCAGCCGCCTCGCTCCGGGACTGCCCGCGGTGGTGACGTACGCGGCGAAGTGGGAGCACGGCAGTCCGGAGGACCGGGGGACGGTACCGAGGTGCCCCGCGCGCCTGCCGGCCCGCCTCGCTGCACGTCTGACCGAGCTCGCCGAGCACGTCTGGGCCGCCGTCGACGGCACCGGATACGGCCGCATCGACGTCCGGGTCGACGGCCGGGGCACGACGTTCGTCACGGACGTGAACCCGAACCCGGACCTCGGGGTCCGGGCGGGACTGGCGCGCCAGGCGGCCGCCGCCGGGTGGAGCTACCTCGACCTGATTGCCCGGATCGTCGAGGACGCCCTCGCCCGTGCGCGCCGGGCCAGCGGACCGGGTCCGACTCCTCCAGCGGCGCTCGCAGACGCTCGACGCCTGCCGGAGGGCATGCCCTACACCCAGCGCCTCGCGTCGGCCCTCGGCCGGCGTGAGCCCAGGGGGACGAGGCCGACGTGACCTATTGGCAAGAGAGTCTCCGCGAGTCGGT
>JBGQGN010000191.1:0-7197 GCA_041497395.1 Methylomirabilia bacterium | reverse complement strand
CGCCGCAGCAAGGACTGGGACGAATACGACCGCATCGCGGAGGCGGACAAGCGCGTGGCCATGGTGCTGCGCCCCGACCACGTCTACGGCACCGCGCTGGCCAAGATGCGGGAGGCGCTGGCCAAATAGGCGCCGGGATGCTTGACCACCTCGTCCCGGCACCCTAAGCTCTCGGCACCTGTCCGACCGGTCCCGACCTCGTTCGCAGGGGAGACTCCGGCATGAAGATCCTGACCGCCATCGCCCGGACGGCGGCCCGGCTCTGCGACGCTCACGACGCCCAGATCTACCTCGTAGATGGCGCCACCATGCGCCTGGTCGCACAGCACGGGTCCGTCCGCACGACCCGGCGGCTCGGCGAGCCGTTCCCGATGAGCCGGTGGGCCGTCCACGGGCGCGCCGCGCTCACCCGACGCGTGATCCACGTCCGTGACCTGAAAACCGCGGTCCGGACGCAGTACCCGGAGCTCGCGCCACGCCAGCGCGCCACCGGGACCAGGACGATCCTGGCCGCGCCCCTTCTCTCCGACGGGGCGGCCGTTGGCGTCATCATGATCCGTCGCGTGCTGGTCAACCCGTTCACATCCCGGCAGATCACCCTGCTGAAGACCTTCGCGGACCAGGCCGTCATCGCTATCGAGAATGAGCGCCTGGTGAACGAGCTCGAGGCCAAGAACGACGCGCTCGCGGAGGCGCTCGAGCAGCAGACCGCGACGGCTGAGATCCTGCGGGCGATCAGCAGCTCGCCCACGGACCTGCAGCCCGTGCTCGACACGGTGGTCAGGAGCGCCGCGCGCTTCTGCGGAGCGTACGACGTGTGCATCTTCCGCCTCGACGGAGACCACCTGCGCCTCGATGCTCACCATGGCCCGGTCGCCCAGCCCGATGGGTTCCTGCTCCCGGTCGTGAAGGGGAGCGTGGGGGGCCGCACGGTGCTCGAGCGGCGCGTCATTCACGTCGCGGATCTCCCCGCGGAGACGGCAGAGTTTCCCGAGGCGGCCGCGAACGCGCGCCGCCTAGGCTTCCGCACGATACTGAGCGTGCCCTTGGTCCGCGAAGGCGTCGCGATCGGCGCCATCCAGCTCCGACGGCCCGAGTCGGTCCCGTTCACGGATAAGCAGGTCAGCCTGCTCCAGACCTTCTCCGACCAGGCGGTCATCGCCATCGAGAACGTGCGGCTGTTCACCGAGCTGCAGGAGAAGAGCCGTGCGCTGACCGAGGCGCACTGGCAAGTGACCGAGACCCTGGAGCAGCAGACCGCCACCGGCGAGGTCCTGCGCGCCATCGCGCACACGCAGACCGACGTGCAACCGGTGTTCGACACGATCGTCCGGAGCGCCGCCCGGCTCTGCCGCGCGACCAATGCCGCGGTCTTCCTGACCGACGGCCGGACACTATACGAACCGGCAAACTACGGCAGCGCTCCCGAGGCGCTCGCGGCTACGCGCGCGCGGTTTCCTCGGCCTCTGGCCATGGATACCACGTCGGGCATCGCGATCCTCACGCGGTCGGTCGTCCACGTGCCCGACATCGAGGAGCCATCGACGGTGGAGCACGTTCGGGAGAGCGGACGGCTGCTCGGGTTCCGGAGCGTGATCACGGTGCCGATGCTGCGCGAGGGCGAGCCCGTGGGCGCCATCCTCGTGGCCCGCCGGGAGGCCGGCCGGTTCTCCGATCCGGAGGTGGAGCTCCTGAAGACCTTCGCCGACCAGGCCGTCATCGCTGCCGAGAACGTCCGGCTGTTCACGGAGCTGGAGGCCCGGACCATCGCGTTGACGCGCTCGGTCGAGCAGCTCACCGCCCTCGGCGAGGTCGGCCGCGCGGTCAGCTCCACCCTCGATCTCGAGACGGTGCTGACCACCATCGTCTCGCGCGCCGTCCAGCTCTCGGGGCTGGACGGCGGCGTGGTGCACGAGTACGACGAAGGCGCCGAGGAGTTCGTCCAGCGGGCGCAGGCTGGGACCGGCGGCACCCTCGCGGCAGTGCGGCGGGCAACGCGGATCCGCAAGGGAGAAGGGGTCATCGGGCAAACCGCCATCACCCTCGAGCCATTCCAGGTGTCCGACATCACCATGCCGGGCGCCTACGTGGGCCCGCATCGCGAGAACCTGATCGAGTCCGGTATCCGGGCCCTCCTCGCCGTGCCGATGGTCCGCGAGGGTCGGCTGATCGGGTGCCTCGGGGTGACCCGGAACCGCCCCGGCGAGTTCCCGCCCGAGACCATCGAGCTGCTCCGTACCTTCGCGACGCAGTCGGCCCTCGCCATCCAGAACGCCCGGCTCTTTCACGAGATCGCGGACAAGAGCCGGCAGCTCGAGGCGGCCAGCCGCCACAAGAGCGAGTTCCTGGCCAACATGTCCCACGAGCTGCGCACCCCGCTGAACGCGGTCATCGGCTTCTCGGAGGTGCTGCTCCAGCGGATGTTCGGCGCGCTCAACGACAAGCAGGACGAGTACCTCAAGGACATCTACGCCTCCGGCCAGCACCTCCTGTCGCTCATCAACGACATCCTGGACCTCTCCAAAATCGAGGCCGGCCGCATGGAGCTGGCCCCGGCCCCGTTCCACCTGCCGAGCGCCCTGGACAACGCGGTCACCCTGGTCAAGGAGCGCGCCGGCCGCCACGGCATCGTCCTGCAGCTCGACATCGACCCCGCGCTGGGCGAGCTGGTGGGCGACGAGCGCAAGATCAAGCAGGTCCTGCTCAACCTCCTCTCGAACGCGGTCAAGTTCACGCCCGACGGGGGCCGGATCAGCCTGAAGGCCGGCCAGGCAGGCGGCGCGGTCGAGATCTCCGTCACCGACACCGGCATCGGGATCGCCCCGGACGACCGGGCGGCGATCTTCGAGGAGTTCCGCCAGGTCGGCAGCGACGAGCGGCGGCGGGAAGGCACCGGCCTCGGCCTGACCCTGGCGAAGAAGTTCATCGAGCTGCACGGCGGCCGCATCTGGGTCGAGAGCGAGCTGGGTCGTGGGTCCACCTTCACCTTCACGTTGCCGGTGACGTGATGGGACGTCCATGACGGAGACACCGTTCGGGATAGTGCTCGGACAGCTGGCGCAGTCGGCCCCGAGCTTCCCTGCCGTCACGTGCGACGAGGTGACGATCTCGCGGGCCGAGCTGGAGGCCCGGACGAACCGGCTGGCCCGGGCCTACCGCGCTCTCGGCGTGACGCCCGACTCGCTCGTCACCATCGGGCTCCCGAACGGGATCGGCTTCTTCGAAGCCACGATCGCCGCGTGGAAGCTCGGCGCGACTCCGCAGCCGATCTCCTCGCGGCTGCCCGCGGCGGAGCGCCGCGCCATCGTCGACCTCGCCAACCCCTCGCTCGTCGTCGGCGTGGATCCTTCCGAGACACCCGGCCGACCGACGCTCCCCGCCGGCTTCGAGCCGGACCCGTCGCTGCCCGCCGATCCGCTTCCGGCCGCGGTCGCCACGTCGTTCAAGGCCCCGACGTCGGGCGGGAGCACGGGGAGGCCGAAGCTCATCGTCGCGACCCAGCCAGCAGTCTGGGAGGCCCTGGCCGACTACACGACGCTGCTGCGGATGTCACCGGACGGCGTGCACCTCGTCACCGGGCCCCTCTATCACAACGGGCCGTTCACGAGCTCCACCCTCGCCCTGCTCAAGGGCAACCACCTCGTGGTGATGCCGCGATTCGACGCGGCCCGCGCGCTCATGCTGATCGAGCGCCATCGCATCGACTGGATGTACGCAGTCCCGACGATGATGCACCGTATCTGGCGGCTGCCCGAGGCCGAGCGCACCCGGTTCGACCTCTCGAGCCTTCGCACGGTGTTCCACATGGCGGCGCCGTGCCCGGCGTGGCTCAAGGAGGCGTGGATCGGCTGGCTCGGCGGCGACCGCATTCTCGAGCTCTACGGCGGGACCGAGGCCCAGGCCATCACGTTCATCACCGGCGACGAGTGGCTCGAGCACCGCGGCTCGGTCGGGCGCCCGCTCCTGGGCGAGATGCGCCTCCTGGACCCGGACGGCAACGAGCTTCCCCCCGGCCAGGTCGGAGAGATCTGGATGCGGCGCGGGGCGGACGCGCCCCCATCCTACCGCTACATCGGGGCACGCGCCAAGTCGCGGCCGGGGAACTGGGAATCGCTCGGCGATATGGGATG
The DNA here is from genome assembly GCA_041497395.1 of Methylomirabilia bacterium. Lineage (GTDB taxonomy): Bacteria > Methylomirabilota > Methylomirabilia > Rokubacteriales > DASRDR01 > DASRDR01. The sequence continues at coordinate 3,067 of JBGQGN010000191.1, read as the reverse complement.
GAAGGACGAGCAGGGCTACATCTACCTGAGCGACCGCGAGACCGACATGATCCTGGTCGGGGGCAGCAACGTGTACCCTGCCGAGGTGGAGGCCGCGCTCGACGAGCATCCGAAGGTGGCCTCGTCGTGCGTGATCGGTCTGCCCGACGAGGAGTACGGCAACGTCGTCCACGCCATCGTCCAGGCGCTCGAGCCGCTGACCGCCGCCGAGCTCGATGAGTTCCTGGGCTCCCGCCTGGCGAAGTACAAGCGGCCGCGCACCTACGAGTTCGTGGCCGTGCCGCTCAGAGGCGACGACGGGAAGGTGCGCCGGTCGGCGCTGCGCGCCGAGCGCGTGGCCGCCCGCGCCTGACCCGGGCTACCCGTCACCGCGCGCCCGGCGCACGGGCACCTCGACCGGGACCTTCATCGCGCGGCTGATCCGGCAACCCTCGGCCGCCTCCTGGAGCCGGGCGAGCTGGGCGTCGTCGAAGGCGCCCTCCACCAGCAGCTCTCCCTCGACGCCGGTGATCTGCCCGTTGGCTTCCGTCGCGGTGAGACGGGCCCGGAGGCCACGCACCACCCACTGCTGACGCTCGGCGAACCGCCGAACATTGGAGATGCGTCAGGCGCCGATGGCGCCCAGGAGAAGCTCCGCGGGCGAGGGCGCCTCGTCAGCTCCTCCCGCCTCCGCCGGAGCGTCCATCACCAAGCGGTGCGGGCCCACCACCCCTTCGATCTTCATGCCCTTCACCCACTGCACCGTCACCGCCCTGCCCATGGTCTGCGCCTCCTGTCTAGCGGAACCGCGCGATCACGTCCTTGCCGTAGCGCAGGACGTCGTCGGGCGTCTTGACCTGCGCGGGCAGGCCCGCCGCGTTGCTGATGGGCACCGCGACGCGCGCGATGCCCTGCCGCGCCAGCCCCTCGATGTCCTCGAGATTGGCCGGGACCGCCACCGTGATCTCGATGGCCTTCGGATCGCGCCCGGCGGCTTCCGCGGCGCGCCGCATCTCGTCGAGCAATCCGGGCGTAGGCGTCCGGGCAGGAAAGTAGCCGTCGCCGAGCCGCCCGGCGCGCCGGGCGGCCGCCACGGTGTCGCCGCCCACGACGATGGGGATGCGGCGCTCAGGTGGCAGCGGCCGGCAGAACACCTGCTCGAACGTGATGAAGCGGCCCTTGAACGTCGCGCACTCCTGGCTCCACAGCGCGCGCATCGCCGCCACGTACTCGTCGGTGCGCGGCCCGCGATCCGCGAACGGCAGCCCGAGCGCGGCGAACTCCTCGGCGAGCCAGCCCACGCCGATGCCGAGCAGCACGCGCCCGCCGCCGGCCAGGTGATCGAGCGTCGCCACGGCCTTCGCCGTCACCACGGGGTTGCGCTGGGGCAGGATGAGGATGGCGGTACCGAGCTTGATCGAGCGCGTGGCCGAAGCGACGTAGGCCAGCCAGATCAGCGGATCGGGAATGGGGTAGTCCTCGAGACCCGATCCCATGCGCCCGGAGGGCGAGTACGGGTAGCGAGACTGATAGCCGTGCGGCACCACCACGTGCTCCACCGTCCAGATCGACTCGAAGCCGGCGGCCTCGGCGGCCTGCGCCAGCTCCACGGCGGCAGGTCCGTTGCTGTAGCGTCCCAGGCTCGCGTATCTGAGTCCGAACTTCATGGCTGGCCTCCTTTGCACGTGAGGGACGCGAGCGCTCCGACGTCGGGGAGCGCGGGCAAGTGCCTGAGGGTCTCGAGGAGCCGCCCGACCTGCGCCGACGGCAGGACGACGCCCGCGAGGCGCCGGAACTTCTCCTCCACCTCCTCGCGCGAGACCGGGTGGCCCGGCGTGCCGCGCGCGGCCCGCACGACCTCGTCGAGCACGCGGCCGTCGCGGAGCCGGACGCGCATCCTCGCCTCGGGAATGCCGAGGGCGGGGTCGGCCACGGGTCGGATCCGGCTGGCCAGCCTCGCGAGTTCCGGGTCGGGCGCGGACGCGTCGGTGAACTCCGATTCCCCAGCCTCGCCGCGGGTCAGCGCGAGCGCCGCGCAGTAGGCGGCGCTGAACTTGGCCTCGAGCCCGCTGCGGGGCTCGGGGATCGCCGCGACCTTGACCGCGAGCGGATGCACGTGGCACTCGACGGCGGCGATCGCCTCGGGCGCAGGCGCCGCACGCTCCCGGATCGCGCGGCCGGCGTCGATCGTCGCGTGGAGCAGGTGGCAGGCGGCGTAGAGCTTCGTGCTGTTGTCGAGGATCTCGAAGCGCTTGCCGAGGTCCTCGAGCGCCGGGGTCAGATCGCTGACGCCGACGAACGTGCCGGGAAGCCCCGGACGCTCGTCGAGGATGCCGGTGGGGCCCGTGAAGCCCTCGCGCGCGAGGAGTGCCGCCAGGATCCCGTTCATCGCCGCCTTGCCGGGATGGAGCGGCTTGCACATCGTCCCGAGCGACTGCTCGAGCCCCGCGGCCTGGGTGCCCGCGATCCCGAGCGCTCGTCCGAGCTGCTCGGCGGTGAGGCCCAGCAGCTTCCCCGCGGCCGCCACCGCACCGAAGTGACCGAGCACCGCGGTGACGTGCCAGCCCCGGTCGGCGAGCAGCGGGCCGATGACTCGCCCGATCCGCGTCTCGACCTCGAAGCCGGCGACGAAAGCGGCGACCGCGTCGGCGCCCGGCCGGCAGCGCCACTCGGCGATCGCGAGCACGACGGGGGCCACCGGCGCCGAGCCGTGGACGATGGAGCCCAGGTGCGTGTCGTCGAAGTCGAGCGCGTGGCCCTGGGCGCCGTTGGCGAGCGCGGCCAGCAGCGCGCTCGTCCGGCGGCCCCGCCCGACCACCGTCGCCTGCGGGTCGCCGCCTGCGGCGGTGAGCACCGCGTCGAGCGCGCCGGCCAGCGGCTCGGTCGAGCCGCGGATCGCGACGCCGATCCAGTCGGTGAGACAGAGGCCCGCGGCCTCGGTCACCGCGTCGGGGAGCGACTTCGGGTCGAGCCCGAGGACGAAGTCGACCAGCGCGTCCGCGACGGGCGTAAGACCCTCCTGCCGCATCGCTGCCTCCCGGCCCGTCAGCGAGCGGCGCCCGGCCCGCGCAGGAGAGCGCCGGGCAGG
>JBGQGN010000190.1:0-7246 GCA_041497395.1 Methylomirabilia bacterium | reverse complement strand
GGACGCCTCGCGCGGTCCGAGGAATCCGCGAAGCTGTGCGTCTTCCTCGCCTCGGACGAGGCGGATTTCTTCTGCGGCCAGGTCATCCCATTTGCGGGCGGCTGGATCTGAGCGGCCCGCCGGAGCGCGCGTCATGACCGACCTCGCTGCAACGGAGCTCTACCAGCGGCTCGCCGGCCCTGCGCCGCCCCGAGTCCTCGACGTCCGCAACGCCGAGGAGTTCGCGCGGTGGCGGGTGGAGGGCCCCCGCCCGGTCGACGTGCTGAACGTCCCCTACTTCGAGTTCGTCGAGCGCGAGGAGGCGTCGGTCCGCAAGGTCACCGACTGGCTCGGCGGACGCGCGGGTGACCTGGTCGTGGTCTGCGCCGAGGGCGGGTCGTCCGCCTACGTGGCCGAGATCCTCCAGGGCCGGGGCCTTCCCGCCGCCAACCTCGCCGGGGGCCGGCCACCTGGCCGCCGAGGTCCGGCCGGAGGAGAAAGGCATGACGACCGCGACGACGACCGAGCTGGCGATCGACCCCGCGATTCGCGCGTACGTGGACGAGCGCCTGGCCGAGCTGCGCGCGCGGCAGCCCGACGACCGGGTCACGCTCGTGGTGTTCTCCGGCGAGCTCGACCGGAACCTCGCCGCCCTCGTCATCGCGACCGGCGCCGCGGCGATGGGGCTCGAAGTGTCGATCTTCTACACGTTCTGGGGGCTCTCCGCCCTCAAGAAGCAGCCAACCCTCAAGGGCAAGGGGCTCAAGGAGAGGCTGTTCACCCTCATGACACCGAGCCGGCTGAACCGGATGCCCGTCTCCAAGATGAACTTCGGCGGCGTCGGGCGCGTCATGCTCCAGTCGATGATGCGGGACAAGCAGGTCGCGTCCATCGACGAGCTGTTCGACATGGCCCGCCAGCTGGGCGTCAAGCTGATCGCGTGCACGATGTCCATGGACGTGATGGGCATCGCCCGGGAGGAGCTGATCGACGGCGTAGAGGTCGGCGGCGTCGCGACCTTCCTGGGGGATGCGGCCCGCTCGCGCGTGTCGCTCTTCGTCTGAGCGGTCCGTGACCCTGCCCGGAGGGGCGTGAGCGCGGCCGTGGTCTTCCAGCCCGAGCTGTCCCTGGTCGTCGAGGGTCGCGCGGGTCGAACGCCGCTGTCCTTCACCGTGCGCCACATCGTCTGCGCCGGCTACACGAGCCGGGACCGGGCGGACGCGGAGCGCCACATCCAGGAGCTCGGAAGCGTCGGCATCGCGCGGCCGAAGGAGGTGCCGGTCTTCTTCGCCGTCGCCTCGTACCTCGCGACCATCGAGCAGATCATCGAGGTCCAGGGCCCCTTCACGTCGGGCGAGGCCGAGGTCGCGCTGATCCTCGGCCCGGGTGGCCCCTGGGTGACGGTCGCGAGCGATCAGACTGACCGCTTCGTCGAACGCCACTCCGTGCCTGCCGCGAAGCAGCTCTGCCCCAAGGTGCTCGCCTCGACCGTCTGGCCCCTCGCCGACGTGGAGGATCACTGGGACGACCTCGAGCTCCGGGCCTGGGTCCGGAGCGGCCGCACACGACACCTCTACCAGGAAGCCAAGCTGGGCAGCCTCCTGGCACTCGACACGCTTCTCTCGGGTCTCCGCCGCCGCGTGGGCCGCGCGCTCGACGGCGTGGTCCTTCTCTCGGGAACGGTGCCGACCGTGGACGGCCAGCTGGTCTACGGCGACGCGTACGAGCTGGAGCTCGCCGATCCGCGGCTCGACCGGGCCATCCGCACCCAGTACGCGGTGCGGGTGCTGGAAAGGGACCCCCGCGGATAGACGCTCGGGGCGACCGACGCGAGCCGCGCTCGCGACGGAGAAGCCATGACGACCAACATCGAGCACCGAGCGGTCCGGGCGAACGGCATCACCTTCCACGTGGCGATGTCGGGACGCGCCGATGGACCGCCGGTGCTCTGCCTCCACGGATTTCCCGAGGGGTGGATGAGCTGGCGACCGGTGATGAGCGAGCTCAGCGAGGCTCGCCTCTACGCGCCGGACCTCCGCGGCTACGGTGAGACCGAGCGCCCCCGGAACGGCTACGACGTCTTCACGCTGACCGACGACATCGCCGCACTGATCGAGGCGCTCGGGCTGGAGAGGCCGGTCCTCGTGTCCCACGACTGGGGCGGCGCCTTGGGGTGGATCTTCGCGCACCGGTACTCGCATCTCATCAAGAGGCTCGCGGTCGTCAACTGTCCGCATCCGAAGACGCTGGTGCGGGCCGTGCTCCACTTCGAGGACTTCCAGACCATTCGCATCCCATGGGTGCCCATCTTCGAGATCCCGTGGCTTCCCGAGCTCTTCCTGACGACGGCGCTGGGCCGGTGGACCCTCAAGCTCTCCTTCACCCTCAGGGAGGGCCAGCAGGGCAAGATGGACGTGGGTCTCGTCGAGGAGCTGGTTTCACGGTTCCAGCGGCCCAGCGACATGCGGGGGCCGATCGAGTACTACCGCGAGATGGTGGCCACGCAGCTCTGGCCGGAAAGGCGCGCCCGGCTCGACGCCGTCTATCGAACGCCCATCACGGTACCGACCACCCTCGTCTGGGCCGCGAAGGACGGTGCCTTGTCCGCCCGGGTGGCCATGAACAGCGAGCTCGACGCAGGCTGCGCGGTGGACCTCCGGCCGCTTCCGGGCGTCGGCCATTTCGTGAGCCTGGAAGCCGCCGACAAGCTGGCGCGGGAGATCCGCCGGCTGCTGGACCCCTCGACCGGCTAGCGACAGGCGGAGCGGCCCTCGGCAGCCGCACGACGGGAGGAGACGCATGGCGAAGACACGCGGGACGGGGCTGCTGATGCTCTGGACGGACATCGACGCCGAGCACGAGGCGGCGTTCAACCGCTGGTACGACGAGGAGCACCTGGACCGGCTCCTGGCGGTGCCGGGGTTCCTCTCGGCCTCGCGCTACGCGGCGCTCAGAGGCGGCCCCAGGTACCTGACGATGTACGAGCTGGAGGACGTCGCCGTGCTGCGGACGGCCGCGTTCCTGGACGAGGTGCGGTTCCGGCCCTCACCCGAGCGGCAGCGGGTGTCGGGGGGCCACATCGGCCGCAACTACCTCTTGAACGGCTATCGCCAGATCTTCCCCGCCCGGACGGATCCGATCGAGCTGACCATGGGGCCGTCGCCCTACCTCCAGATGGGACGCATCGACGTGCCCGCGGCCATCGAGGAGGAGTTCAACGACTGGTACAACTGGGTCTACATCCCGACCTATCTGACCGTGCCGGGCGTCATTCGCGCGCGGCGGTTCGTCGCCGTCGACGCCCAGCCCAAGTACCTGACCGTGTACGAGTTCGAGCGGCCCGACGTGCCGGACAGCGAGGCGTGGAACCGCGCCCGCGAGTCGAGCCCGTGGAGCCGGCGCATCCGCCCCCACATGCGCCTCGACCCCGGCTCGCCCGCGGTGTTTCGGCGGCTCCGGCCGGATCCCGTGCCGTGACCGGCGGTCAGTCGAGACCGGGCTGCCTGGTCGATCCGCATCGTCCTGGCCGGCTCGGCTCCGCCGGAAGAGACCGGCGCCGAGCACCGGGCTCATCGCCCGGCCCCTGCGACGGATAGCCCACCGACATCATGCTCGTCGCCGGGCCGGCGCCCGTGAGAACATCTTACAGGGTTGGTCGACCGCACCTCAGGTCTGACGGCTAGAGAAAGGTCGGTTCGTGGACTCGATCAGCGAGAGCATGTTCGGAGCCTCCGAGTCCTATCGGACCGCGTTACAGCAGCTGGACGCGGTCGCCAAGCGTCTGTCTCTCGATCCGGGGATTCACGAGCGCCTGCGCTACCCACGTCGGGCGCTCGTCGTCAGCGTCCCGACGCGCATGGACGACGGCCGGACGGAGGTCTTCCTGGGGTATCGGGTGCATCACAACACGGTGCTGGGCCCAACCAAGGGGGGCATTCGCTATCACCCCGGGGTCTCGCTGGCCGAGGTGTCGGCCCTCGCCATGCTGATGAGCTGGAAGTGCGCGCTCATGGAGCTGCCCTACGGCGGAGCGAAGGGCGGCGTGGCATGTGAGCCGGGGCAGATGAGTCGGCAAGAGCTGGAGCACATGACCCGGCGCTACACGGCAGAGGTCATGCTCCTGATCGGGCCGGATCTGGACATCCCAGCTCCCGACATGGGGACGGACGAGCAGACCATGGCCTGGATCATGGACACGTATGCGATGACCCAAGGCCGGACGGTGCCCGGCGTGGTGACGGGAAAGCCGCTCCTCGTCGGAGGATCCGCGGGACGCCGCGATGCGACGGGGCGCGGGCTCGTCTACGTCCTCAGCCAAGCGGTGCGAGAGATCGGACTCGAGCTTCGGGGAGCCCGGGTGGCCATCCAGGGATTCGGGAACGTAGGCTCGGTGACGGCACGGCTGCTCTGGCGAGAGGGGGCCACGGTGATCGCCGTCAGCGACGCGCGAGGCGGCGTCTTCAATGCGCGTGGTCTCGACATCCGGGCCCTGGGAGCGCACGCCGCGCAAGCCGGTACGGTGGCAGGCTTCCCCAGCGGGGACCCCATCTCGAACGCCGAGCTGCTCGAGGTTCCCTGCGATGTGCTCGTGCCAGCCGCGCTCGGTGGCCAGCTCACAGAGCGGAACGCCGACCGGGTGCACGCCAAGATCCTCGCGGAAGGTGCGAACGGCCCCACGAGTCCTGAGGCCGATGAGATCCTCGCCGATCGGGGTGTCCTGGTCATCCCCGACATCCTGGCCAACGCAGGCGGCGTCATCGTGTCCTACTTCGAGTGGGTCCAGGGACTGCAATACCACTTCTGGCGAGAGAGCGAGATCAACTCACGCCTGCAGGAGATCATGACCCGCGCGTTCAACCGGGTGAACGCCATGGCGAAGCGCGAGCGAGTGAACCTTCGGACGGCGGCACTGATGTTGGGCATCCGTCGGGTGGCCGAGGCCCACACGTTGCGAGGCCTCTATCCCTGAAGGCTCAGCTGGCTCCGGGGGCTCCGCTCGCCCGCGCGGCTGGTGGCCACGCACCTGACACGAGACAGTCGTGCGCCGGTGATCCCTCCCGCCGACACCTAGCTCGGGGCCGTCGCATAACGGCGCAGCGCCTCGAGAAAGGCATCCACTTCGGGTGGGACTGAGGTGAGGCGCACCACGGCGGGAGCGCCGTTCCCGGCCGGGGCGCGGATCACCTTGCCGTAGAAGTCGCGCGCCGCGAGCGCCTCGCTGGCCGAGGCGAGATTCATCTTCAGGTTCGCCATCGGCTCGAGCGCAGCATCCACCGCGAGCTCCACGCAATGGCTCGCCAGACGGGGGACGTATCCCTCGCCGTCCGCGCGTGCGGCCACCTTGCCCTCCAGCACCGCGTAGCGTAGCGGAATGGGCTTCGCGAGCCGGACGAACGCCGGCGCGGACTCCTCCAGCGCCAGATTGAAGTGCCCGCCGATACCGCCGACCTCGTAGATGCGGACTGCCGACTCCGAGCCCTTGGGCAGCACGTCGCGCTGCCCGTCGATGCGCAGCACCTCGCCCGCCGCCTGACGCACCGACTCCGAAACCAGGATCTGCCCGCCAACGGCGTAGGACTCGATACGGCTCGTCATGTTGACGCCGCTCCCCACGGCAGCGTACTTGCTGCGCTGGGTCGTACCGATGTTGCCGACGACCACCTCCGCGTCGTTCAGCCCGATTCCCATCTGCAGCTCGGGTAGCCCCGCCGCGCGATTACGCTCGTTCACCCGCGCCATCGCGTTCTGCATCTCGATGGCGCAGGCCACCGCCTGCTGCGCCCGATCGGGCACGTCCTGGGGCGCCCCGAAGAACACGAGCAGCGCGTCGCCGATGATCTCGTTGATCGTGCCCTGGTACTTGACGATGATCTCCATCATGACCTCGAAGTAGCCGTTCAGCAGCGCGACCACCTGTTCCGGTGCCAGCCGCTCCGACATCGCCGTGAAGCCGCGCAGGTCCGTCATCATGAGGGTCACGCGCCGCTTCTCGCCACCCAGCTCGAGGCTGGCTGGATTCTCGATCAGCGTGTTCATGACTTCGGGCGACAGGTAGCGACCGAACATCCTCCTCAGCAATCCGGCCATCTCCTCCGATTTCATCTTCTCGGCCTTGAGCGCCGATTCCGCACTCGTCGCCGCGCGATCGTAGGTCGCCGCGCTCAGGGAAATGACGAAGAATGTGGAGAGCGCGCTGCCGTAGTAGAGGCCGTCCACGATCCACGACGCGAGATGGATCCTCGGCGGAACGTCGACGAACAGGTAGTGGAGGCCCACGAAGGCCACCGCGTTGAGCGCCGCCAAGGCGATGTTCCACTCCAGGCGTCCCAGGGGGGCGAAGAATACCACCGCCGCCATCGCCAGGATGTAGAACTGGAACCCTGCGCCCCAGCCGATGAACACGACGCAAAAGGCGGCATGCACGCCGATCTCGAGCGCCGCGAGCACGACGGCAGCGCGGAGCCTGCCCGAGAGGTGCAGGAGCAGCGCCAGGATCCAGATCGCGGTGGCACCGATGTTGAGGAGGGCGAGCGGCTGGGCGCCAACGCGCCAGAAGAGGAAAATGAAGAGGAAATGCCACAGCAGCCCGCACGGGTATCCGTAACTGGCTGCGAAGTAGAACCGCTGATGCTCAGCCGGGACGTTCGGCGGCGGTTCGGAGTACCTCCTCCGGAGCCGCTCCAGCCACGTCTTCATGTCGACGACCCCGTCATCGCCCCGGCACGATTGGCCCCTTGAGGCGCTCCGCCCAATGCCGACCCCATGACCCCGGCACCGGACCCCAGGTTGGCGTCAGCCAGGTGCGCCGTTCAGGAGCGCGAGCGCCTCGTCGTGGAGACGCCCGTTCGAGGCGAGCGCGGTGCCGGAGTAGATCGTCGGTCGTCCGGCGAAGTCCGTGAACCGCCCGCCGGCCTCCTCGAAGAGGACCTTGAAGGGCGCGATGTCCCAGGCTTTCACGTCAGCCTCGAGCATGAGCTCCGCCTGGCCGCGCAGGACGAACGTGTAGCCGAAGTAGTCGCCGAAGCCGCGCTGGCGGTCCGTGCGCTCGACGAGGCGGACGAACCCGTCCCAGCACCGCCCCCCCTCGAGCGGGCGGAGGAGATTCAGGCTCGAGTGCACCAGCATGGCGTCGCCCAGACGGTCGACGGGCGAGACGCGGAGCGGGACACCATCCGCCCACGCCCCCTGCCCGCGTCGCGCCCAGAAGAGCTCGCCCGTCGCCGGCGAGTGGACCACACCGAGCGTGACGTCCCCGTCCTCCTCCAGG
>JBGQGN010000189.1:0-7250 GCA_041497395.1 Methylomirabilia bacterium | reverse complement strand
GGCCTCGGCCTGATGAGCCTCTACGCCCACCTCTCCGACATCGCGGTGAAGGTGGGGCAGACCGTCCAGAAGGGCGAGGCGCTCGGGCGGAGCGGGGAGACGGGGTTCGCCGGCGGCGACCACCTGCACTTCGCGCTGCTCGTCCACGGGGTGTACACGAGCCCGCTCGAGTGGTGGGACGACCACTGGCTGAAGGACCGGATCGCGAAGCCGCTGGTGGACGCCGGCATCGCGCTGCCGGGGATCACCGACGGCGTGTCGGCGGCCGGGACGGCCTCGGGGCCCGCCGCGCCGCCGCCCCCGAAGCGCCGGCCTCCGCGCGCTCGGCGCTGAGGGCGGACCCGGGCGCGGGCCCTCACCAGGGACGCGCCGCGCGCCCCTCCAGGATGACGGCGACGACGGTGCCGCCGACGGCGAGCAGGAGGAAGAGCACGGCGACCAGGCGCGGGCCGCGCGGCAGCGCCTCGGCCGAGCGCCGGGCGCCGAGCCAGCCCCAGATGGCGCCGAACCCCATCAGGCCGAGCGCCAGCGCGAGGTAGGCGAGCCGCAGCTGGTCCATCGGCGACAGTGTGGCGCAACGCCCGGTCCTCAGGCAAGAGCCTCGGCGTCCGGGCGATCCCCCGCGGCCCCCGGCCCCCACCCGGCTTCTCCCGGGCCCCCTGATCGGCTAGACTAGGCCCGGCTCTCGCCGGAGGCCGCGTGTGGTACTGGTGTGTCGCTGCCTACGCTGCGGCTACATTCAGCCCGGGGAAGACCCCCCAGAGCGCTGCCCCCATTGTGGGGCACCGACGGAAGACTTCGAGCTCGTGGAAGAGGATTGAGCCCGGCATGGGCCGGGCGGGAGGTGCCCTATGGCCATCGTGACGATCGCGCACGAGACGGGGTCGGGTGGCCCCGAGATCGGGATCGAGCTGGCCAAACGGCTCGGGTGGCGCTACGTGGACCGGGACATGCTCTCCGAGGCGGCCCAGCGCTACGGGGTGGGGGAGGACAAGCTGACCGAGCTCGACGAGAAGAAGCCCTCGCTCTTCGAGCGGTTCGACGTCGAGACCCGGCAGTACATCACTGTCATCCAGTCGGCACTCCTGGACGCTGCGGAGCAGGACAACGTCGTCATCAACTCGCGGGGCGGCCAGGTGCTGCTCCGCGGCATCCCGCACGCTCTGCGGGTCTTCGTGATCGCGCCGTTCGAGCTGCGCGTCAAGCGTGTCATGACGAAGATGGCCGGCCAGGCGCAGGAGGGGGTGGACGTCCGCACGACGGTGGAGATGGTTCGCCACAGCGACCACGAGAAGCACGGGCGGATCCGGTACCTCTACGACGTCGACTGGGGTGACCCAGCGCTCTACGACCTGGTCCTCAACACCGAGAAGCTGACGGTGGACGCGGGCGTCGAGGTGCTCGCGGGGCTCGTCCGGAGCCTCGTGACGACCGCGGAGTCGCGCCAGCAGGTGCGGGACCGCGCGCTGGCCTCGCGAGTGCGTGCGGCGCTGGCGGCCCACACCGACACGCGAAAGTACCGCCTCACCGTCGATTCCGACCGCGGGGTGATCCGTCTCGAGGGGACGGCGGCGCTCGAGCGGGCCACCGAGGTGGCCCGGACGGTGCCCGGTGTGGTGGACGTGAAGAGCCAGCTGCTCGAGGTGCCGCCCATCCCGCCCTTCGTCGCCTGAGGGAGCGAGCGGCCTACCGGACCTTGACGACCCGGCTCACGATCCCGCGGCGCGCGAGCGCCTCCCGGTACGCCTGGGCGTCGGCGCGCCGCGCAAACTGGCCGTACCGGATGTGGTACTGCCCGCTTGGCGCCAGTGCCTCGCTCACGCGCACCTCGAACCCCCGGGTCCGGAGCGGGCGCGCCGCCGCGACGGCCGCGGCCAGCGAGGGGTGCCGCCCGAGGACGACCTCGGGGTTCCCGGCCTCCTCGACCACGGTGCCGCGCCCGATCTCCCGCACGGCCTGGCGAGCCTCGTCGGTGGACGCGAAGCCCGTGGCGGTGACCACGAACAGCCGGGCCGTGTCCTCCTTGCGGAACCGCACCGTCGCGTGCCCCAGCCGGTTGAGCTCGGCCTCCAGCCGGTCCGCAGCCTCACCGGCGGGGAAGGGACCGCTCTCGAGCGCAAATCGCTCCGGGGCGGGAACCGGCGGGCGTGGTGTCGCGGGCGCCCCGCTGGCCGGCGTCTCGGGCCGGCCGGGGCCGGGGGCCCGCTCGGCCGGCGTTGCGCTCTCGCCCGCGTCCGGGCCGGCCGGGATCGCCACCACCGAGGGGGGCGGCATGGCCAGGCCGCGCCAGCGTGGCCAGGGCCCTGCCAGACGGTCCACGAGCAGCCACGCGAGGACCGCTGCAAGGATGACCACGCTCGCCGCCGCGAGGGGCACATGGGTGTACCGCGAGATCAGCCAGCGCATCGGAGGCCCGGAGTGATGTTCGAGACCGTGCTCGGGGAAGTCAAGACGATTGTGGGCGGGGCGGGCTCGCCGGGACCGGCATGAGCCGCCTCCTCCTCAAGGCGGGACTCGCCGTCCTGGTGGCCCTGGCCGCCGGCCTCGGGCTGGGGATCGGGCTTCAGCTCTCGGGCCTCCGCTGGCCGGCGACCGCGCCCCCGCCGCCTCGCGCCTCCGGGCCGACGACGGCGGACATCCAGCGGGCCTTCGTGGGGGTCGCGGACCACCTCCGGCCCGCCGTCGTGAACATCGCCACGGCGCACTTCCTGCGCCGCCAGCGCCCCCGGGGAGGCGCGCCCACCCCCGGCACGCCGCCGAGCCTCAAGGACTACTTCGACCAGTACTTCGGCCAGATGCCGCCCGGGGAGCGGGAGCGCTCCGGCGTCGGGTCCGGCGTCATCATCGACACGCAGGGGCACATCCTGACGAACCTCCACGTCGTCAAGGGGGCGGACGAGATCACGGTCCGGTTCCAGAACAAGAAGGAGGTCGCGGGGAAGATCGTGGGCACGGACGCCACGACGGACCTGGCCGTGATCCGGATTCCTGCCGGGGAGGATGTGGTCGCGGCGAAGCTCGGAGACTCCGACCGCATCGAGGTCGGCGAGTGGGCCATCGCGATCGGGAGCCCCTTCGGGCTCGAGCAGACGGTCACGGTCGGCGTCGTGAGCGCGACCGGCCGGTCGGAGGTCGGGATCGTCCCCAACGAGAACTTCATCCAGACCGACGCGTCCATCAATCCCGGGAATTCCGGCGGTCCTCTGCTCAACGTCCAGGGCGAGGTGATCGGCATCAACACCGCGATCCTCTCGTCCGGCCAGGGCATCGGCTTCGCCATCCCGATCAACACCGCCCAGCGAGTCGCGAGCGCGCTGATCGCCCGGGGTCGAGTCCAGCGTGGCTGGCTCGGGGTGGCCCTCGAGCCCCTGAACGACGACCTGGCCAAGGCGCTCGGCGCGCCCAAGGGCAAGGGCGCGGTCGTGAAGCGAGTGCTTCCCGGCGGTCCGGCGGAGAAGGGGGGGATCCTCCCGAACGACGTCATCGTGCGCTTCGGCGAGACGACCGTGGGCGACCTCCAGCACCTCCAGCGTCTCGTTCTGGACGCTCCGGTCGAGCGTCCGGTCAGCCTCCGTGTCCTGCGGCAGGGCAAAGAGGTGCAGGTGTCCGTCACGATCTCCGAGGCGCCGGCCGAACGCCCCGGGGCGTCCTGAGGCGCCCCTGTCCATGATGTTCTCCTGGCGCCGTCTCCGCGAGCGGGCCACCCTCGTGCTTCACCTGGACGAGGAGCCCTCGCGTCTGGCGGCGGGCATGGCGGCGGGCGTCTTCATCGGGGTCACCCCCTTCTACGGGCTCCACACGCTTCTCGCCCTCGCCGCGGCCTACGTGTTCCGGCTCAACAAGGCGGCGACGATCACCGGGGCGTGGCTGAACCTCCCCTGGTTCGCGCCATTCGTGTACGGCTTCTCTCTCCGCTTCGGCGAGGCCGTGCTCACGGGCGACTGGAGCGGCTTCTCGCTCGCGAGCGTCCATGGGCTGGCCGAGTCCGCGGGCGCGTACCTCCGCGCGGGCCCCCGCGAGACCGCCGACAATCTCTGGCAGCTCGTGTGGAGCATGCTCTTCGTCGCCTCGAAGCCGCTCTTCGTGGGGACGACCATCGTGGGCTTCGTCCTCGCGGTGGCGGCCTACTTCATCACGCTGGAGGCCGTGCGCGACGTCCGCCGGCTCCGGGCCCGAATCCACCCGATCCACGGGCCCTCGGGGGGGCCACCCCGGGGGACCGAGCGCACCCCCTGATGCCGGCCTTCCGGTCCCTCCTCGAGGAGCTCTCCGTGCTGGCGGCCCGGACCCTGTCCCTGGGCGAGGACGCGGCGCACGTGCTCGCCCGGATCGCGGCGATCGCGGCCGCGCTGCTCGTCGGCTGGGTGGGCTACCGCCTGATCACGGTCGTGATCCGCCGGGTCCTCCAGCCGCTCGTCGGGGCGACGGACTACCCGGCCCGCGCCCAGCGCGCCCGGACCCTGGGGCCGCTGCTCACGAGCACGGCTCGCTACATGGTGGCGTTCCTGGTCGCCGTCGTCGTGCTACAGCAGATCGGCATCGACGTGCGGGCGCTCCTGGTGTCGGCGGGGGTGCTGGGCGTCGCGATCGGGCTCGGGGCGCAGAGCCTCATCCGCGACGTCATCATGGGATTCTTCATCCTCCTCGAGAACCTGATCGCGGTCGGCGACGTGATCGAGGTCGGCCAGCACACGGGCGTGGTCGAGTCGGTCGGGCTGCGCGTCACCAAGATCCGGAAATTCTCCGGCGAGCTCCGCATCATCCCGAACGGGGAGCTGAGCGCGTTCGGTCATCACACCGCCGGGTGGGCCCGCCTGGTCGTCGAGGTGTCGATCGACTACGGGGAGGACGTGGATCGGGCGCTCCGGGTGCTGGGCGAGGTCGGCAAGGCCCTGGCGGCGGCGCATCCCGCGATGGTCCTGGA
Source organism: Methylomirabilia bacterium (assembly GCA_041497395.1). Lineage (GTDB taxonomy): Bacteria > Methylomirabilota > Methylomirabilia > Rokubacteriales > DASRDR01 > DASRDR01. Next base: position 2,326 of record JBGQGN010000189.1, on the reverse strand, counting down.
ACCGCCGACCGCCGAGGGCATCCTGCGGTTCGGCCAGAGCGGCGCGGCCGAGGCGGTGCTGCGCCTCCACGCCCGCATCGTCGCGCCCGAGAAGGCCGCGCTCGAGTTCGAGGCCCGCCGGCGCGTGAAGGAGGCCTTCGCCGCCCAGGGCATCCGGGCCCCGCGCGCTGCCATGGAGGTCCGCCTCGTCCCACCGTCCGGCGGGACCGCCGAGGACCGCCGAGACGAGGACACCCGAAAGGAGTCGGTCGCATGAGGGTCCGCACTGCCGTGTTCCCCGCCGCGGGTCTCGGTACCCGCTTCCTGCCCGCGACGAAGGCCCAGCCCAAGGAGATGCTGCCCCTCGTCGACAAGCCCATGATCCAGTACGTCGTCGAGGAGGCGGTGGCCGCCGGGCTCGACCGCGTCTGCATCGTGACCGGGCGCGGCAAGCGCGCCATCGAGGACCACTTCGACTCGGCCGTCGAGCTGGAGTTCTACCTGCAGGAGCGGGGGAAGTGGGAGGAGCTGGCCCAGATCAAGACGATCTCGGACCTGGCGTCGGTAACCTACGTCCGCCAGAAGGAGCCGCTCGGCCTGGGCCACGCCATCCTCTGCGCGCAGCCCCTGGTCGGCGACGAGCCGTTCGCGGTGTTCCTCGGCGACGACATCATCGTGTCCGACCCGCCCTGCATCGCCCAGCTCCTCGCCGTGTTCGAGCAGCACGGCGACCCCGTCCTGGCCGTGAAGCAGGTGCCCACGTCGCAGCTGTCGCGATACGGCGTGATCCGCGGGACGCCGATCGGCGAGAACGTCTACCTGGTGGATGACCTGGTCGAGAAGCCGGCCCCCGAGGCGGCGCCCTCGGACCTGGCGATCATCGGCCGGTACGTCCTCACCCCCGACATCTTCCCCATCCTCGCCGAGACCCCCCCCGACCATCGCGGGGAGATCCAGCTCACCGATGCCCTCCGCCGCCTCCGGGCCCGGCGGCCGCTCTACGCGGTCCGCTTCACCGGGCAGCACTTCGACACCGGTGAGAAGCTGGGCTTCCTCAAGGCCACCGTGGACATGGCGCTCGCCCGCCCCGACCTCGGTGACGCCTTCCGCGAGTATCTTCGCGGGGTCAAGCTCTAGCGCGTCGGCCGCGGTCTACCCGAGCTGGCGGCTCGGATCCTGGAGTCAGACTTTGACTTTGCGACGGTTGGCCGCTGCCCCGACCTGTCGGGCCGACGGCGCAAGAGGCGCCTCCGCGGACCCCGCTGTGCGCCCGGAACCCAAAGTCTGACCCCATCGGGTCATCTCGTCGGGTAGAATCCCGTCGGGATGGCTCACCTCTACGAGGTCCTTGCCACCCGGGTGGATCACTGGCGGGCTGACGGGTACCCGGCACCCGACCACGCCGCCATCGGCGAGATCCTCGAATGGGCGACCGACCCGGAGTCGGGGACCTCCCGGTTCCTCCGCCAGCCCCAGCTCCGTGCCCTCGAGACCTACTGGTACCTCCGGCTCGTCGAGGACACTCCGCACGTCCTCGCCCTCTACCAGCGGCTCTTTCCGAACCCGCCTGACCTGGCGGACGCACTCGGGCTGACGGCGCCGGCGCTGACCCGGCAATTCATGGGGACTTCGCTCGACGTCATCCTGGACCGGGTGAGGACCGACGACGCCCTCGTGAGGCGCTTTCGCCTGGAGAGCGTCCGCGAGACGCTCACGCTCGACTACCCGAGCTACATCCTGGCGCTGGCCATGGGCGCCGGGAAGACGATCCTGATCGGCGCCATCTTCGCCACCGAGTTCGCCATGGCGCTCGAGTACCCGGACGGGCCTTTCGTGCAGAACGCGCTTGTCTTCGCGCCGGGCAAGACCATCATCGAATCTCTGCGGGAGCTGGCGACGGTCCCGTACGAGCGCATCCTCCCGCCCCGGCTCCACAGGGCGTTCGCCGCCTCGGTGAAGCTCACCTTCACGCGCGACGGCGAGCGTGACATCCCGGTCGTGCGCGGGAGCCTCTACAACGTCATCGTGACCAATACGGAGAAGATCCGGATCCAGAAGGAGACGATCCGCCGGGGCGACCTGGGCGGCCTCTTCGCCCCGAAGGGTGAGGATAGGGCCCGGGCCGAGGTGGCGAACCTGCGGCTCCAGGCCATCGCCTCGCTCCCGCACCTCGGCATCTTCTCGGACGAGGCCCACCACACCTACGGCCAGTCGCTCGAGTCCGAGCTGAAGAAGGTCCGGCGGACCGTCGACTACCTCGCGTCGAACACCACGGTCGTGTCCGTCGTGAACACCACCGGGACCCCGTACATCAAGCGCCCGCCGCTCCGCGACGTGGTGATCTGGT
>JBGQGN010000188.1:0-7257 GCA_041497395.1 Methylomirabilia bacterium | reverse complement strand
GCGGCCAGCCCACCAGCTTGTAGCGATATTCGTCGCCCGGCAGCGTGAACTGCTTCTGGGCGCGCCCGTCGGCGTCCCACGTCCACACGCGGCCGCCCGTCCCCACCGCCACCACGAGCGCGGGCTGCCCCTGCTCCGCCGCCGCGACGTCCAGCGCGTTGACGAGGCCGCCCGTGGTGCGCGTCCAGACGACCCCGCCTGTGGCGTCGAGCCGATAGACGGAGTCCTTCGACGCCGCGTAGAACGCGACGCGGCCGGCGCCGTCAACGCCGCGCGGGAGCAGCGCGATGGGCGGCAGCGCGGGATCGGGGCGGAAGCGCCAGCGCGGCGCGCCCCCGAACTCCAGCACCTCGACCTCGGAGTAGCCGCCGCCCGTTTGCACGATGACGAGCTCCGCGCCGTCGCGGACGAGCCGCGAGAACCCGTTCCATCGCCGCCGCGCCTCCGGCGAGAACGCGAGCCGGCCCTTCTCCGCGCCCGTCGCGGGGTCGAGCAGCACGACATCGCGGTCCGCGATCGACGCGATCGTCTCCTGCGGTGTGCCGTCGAACGCGCCGACGTCGTACCAGGCGCTCCGCGACGACAGCCGCATCTTCTTCAAGACCGCCTCGCCCGCGACGACGCGCGCCGGCCCGATGCGCTCCTTCGCGGAGACGAGCGTGCCGAGCCCGTACGGCAGCCACGCCGGGCGCGCCGCGGCGATCCCGGCCAAAACGGCGCAGGCGACACCCGCCGCCACGATGAGCCCGCGGCCCGCCGGCCGCGAGCGGCGCCATCCCCGCCCGATCACCCAGCCGAGCCCGGCGCCCACCGGCAGCGCGACGACGAGCAGGTACAACGGCGAGAAGAGCAGCACCAGCGACGACGTGGAACCGCGCGCGAAGAAGAGCAGCTCGACCCGGACGTAGAGCTCGCCGGCGAGCACGGCAAGGGCGGCGCCCGTCTGCACCCACGCGTTCTGCGTCACGCGCGGCAGGAGCCAGACGGCTGCGTAAGGCGCGAGCGCCCAGGCCAGCAACCCAACGAGAAACAGCGAGACGGCGAAACCGCCCGCCACGAGCGTGGTGACGACGACCACGACCGCGCCGATCCCGCACGCGACTCTCGCCGGCGCCGCGATACGAACAGTCATTGCCCTTTATCGTAGACCGATCGAGTCGCCGATTGAAATTCCCGACCCCCCACGGAGCGGCTGCTCGGAGCGGGATGAGGGTCGGCAGTGGGCGTCCCGAGTCGGCGGGGACGGCGCGGGCGCCGCCGCGTTCCGGCCAGCTCCCCGAATCCGGGCCAGCACGGCCCGGCCGGTGGCGGAGAGACCTCATCGTCCAGGGCCGCCTCCAGTCTTCGTAGCTGCCGAGTGGCCTCGTAGGCCTCGATGCGGCCAGCGGCGTCAAGATCGCCCCAGGCTGAATGGGGGCGGATCTCGCCTGACGGGGATCGTGGCCGCCAGGCTGTGGTAGCCGCCTCGATCAGGATCTCCCGGCGGTTCATGCCAGCTCCGCCTGCAGATCGATCCCCACCCGGCCCGCCAGCGTGGCATCGGGCTCGACGCCCCCGTCCTCGAGCCGGGCTCGGATTGCTCGGCCCGGCTGGCGGGGCAGGCGCCCGAGGCAGTCCAGGATTCGGCTCCTCAGCAGCGGGTCGCTCGCACGATCAGGTCCGGGCGAGGGGTCATTGCCCGCTGCCGCCACGGCCTCGAGGACCGCGTGGCGGCCCGCCGCCTCCGCACCTCTTGGGAACGCTGCCGCGCAGGGGGGCCGCCATCTCCCTATCCCCCCATCGGCCCCCGCTCCCGTTCCCGTCCCACCTGCACCAGCTCTGCCCCGCGGGCCCGCGCGCCCCGCGAGCACGCATCCCTGGCGACACTCCACGCCTTACAGCCGGCCCTCACGGCAGTCCCCTCGCACACCCTCCCAGGGGTGACATTTCTATTGAGCAGCAACACCTGTCGGCTGTCGTAAGATGACGCACCATGACTCCACAGGAACGCGAGAAGCTCATCCAGCAGTACGCGGACGGACCGCGGCGGCTCGGCGAGGCCCTAGCGAAAGTTCCGCCCCCGGCGCGCAAGTGGCGCCCGGCGCCGGGCGAATGGTCCGCGCACGAAGTGATCTGCCACTGCGCCGACGCGGAGACGACGGCGTACTCGCGGATCCGCTACGTGCTTGCGGAGAACAATCCACTCATCGTCGGCTACAACCAGGAGGAGTGGGCGCGCCGCTTCGACTATCACACGCTCCCGCTCGAGCCCGCGCTGGCCACCGTCGCGTCGGTGCGCCTGATGACGGCGGCGGTCCTGCGCACGCTTCCTGACGACGCGTGGGCACGCAAGGCGCGGCACAGCGAGATGGGCGACTATCCGGCAGAGAAGTGGCTCGAGCTCTACGCGCAGCATCTCGAAGACCACGCGCAGCAGATCGAGAACAATCTGGCCGCTTGGCAAAAAACGCAGAGCTAGTCAAAGGAGATTCGATCGATGGCGATCCAGCGACACGGTGCAGGGCCGCGCATGAGCGCGGCCGTGGTACACGGCGACACGGTCTACCTCGCGGGCATGGTGGCGGAAGACCCGTCGAAGGACATCACCGAGCAGACGAAGTCGGTGCTGAGCCGGATCGACGCCGGGCTCAGGAGCGCGGGCACGGACAAGTCGAAGCTCCTGTCCGCGCAGATCTTCATCACCGACATGCGGAACTTCGCGGACATGAACGCCGTGTGGGACGCGTGGGTGGACAAGGGCAACACGCCGGCGCGCGCCACCGTGCAGGCGAGCCTCGCAAACCCGAAGATGCTGGTCGAGATCATGGTGGTCGCGGCGGTCTAGCTGCGCAGCGTACGGCTGGAGCGCCTCAAACCCGCTCCAGCCGCACGTAATTCTGGTTGAACGCGGTACCCGTCCCCGCCGTGTAGCGAGGCTCCGTCAGCACGTTGAGCCCGCGGCCGTACTTCGCCCAATCGCCTTTCGTCACGAACACGGTGTCCCGTCGCACGTCGCCGCGAAACTCGAGCCGTACCGGGAGCGCGCCGCGCGCGGACACGAGGCGCGCCGTCCCGCCGTCCTCGAGGCCGTGCGCCTTCGCCGCGTCCGGATGCACGCACGCCGTCACGGCGTCCGCGCGCCGCCGGTCTTCCTTCACCTGCGAGTTGATCGCGTCCTCCGAGGCGAGCGCGATCAGATGCAGCGGAAAGTCGGCGGGCGGAAGCACCGGATCGTCGTCGAGCGCCGGCGGAAACACGAAGCGGCCCGACGCCGTCTTGAACTTGCCGTCCGCGAACGGGACGCGCGGCAGGCCTTCCGGCCAGAGCCGCCCGCCCGCGGCCAGGAGCGACGCGTGCGAGATGTTTTGATGCCGGAACGTGGTCGTCAGCTCGTCGATCCAGTGCGCCGGGCTGCCCGCCATGTCGGCGCCGAAGCCCAGGCGCTCCGCAAGCTGCTGCAGGATCGTGAGATCGCTGCGGCATTCACCTTGCGGCGCCACCAGCGGCTGCATGAGCTGCATCCACGAATGGCCGTAACTCGGGAGAAAGTCTTCCTCCTCGAGCATCGTCGTCGATGGCAGGAACACGTCGCAGCACTCCGCCGTGTCCGTGAGGAACTGATCGACGCACACGCGGAAGTCGAGCTTCGCCACCTCGCGCTTCGACGCCACGGTGTCCGGCATCTGGTTGATCAGATTGCTGCCCATGAAGAAGGCGGTCGTGATGCGCGGATCGCTCGTCGTCGCGAGCGACTCTCCGAGCTTGCTCACCGGCACCGTGCGCACGGGCGACGTACGGCGCTCGAGCGCCACGGGCTTGTGCATCGTCGCCCACGGCCAGTTGCCGAAGTTCACGCCCCCGCCGGGTTTGCCGATGTTGCCGGTCAACATGCCGAGCGCCGCGATGAGGCGATACGTCTGGGCGCCGCGCGTGTACTGCTGGAGCCCGATGCCCTGGAGGATCGTCGCCGGCCGCGTCTCCGCATAGTCGAGCGCGAGCGACTCGATCGCCTCCACTGACAGATCCGTGCGCCGCACCACGTCGTCCATCGGCATCGCGTCGACGAGCGCCAGGTAGTCGTCGAAGCGCTCGCTGATCGCGGCGATCCCCGCGCGGTCCACGGTCCGGCGCGCCAGGATCACCTTCGCCATGCCGATCGCGAGATGCCCGTCGCTGCCCGGGCGCGGCTGCACGTGCCCGTCGCAGTAGCGAACGGTCTTCGTCGCGACCGGGTCGATGACGACCGCCCGCGCGCCACGCGCCCGCGCCTGCTTGATGACCGGCATCATGTGGATGTTCGTCACGGCGGGGTTGCGGCCCCAGATGAGGAAGAGCCGCGTGTGCTCCGCGAGATCGAGCGGGTCGTGCATGACGACCGTGCCGAACGACTGGTTGGTCCCGTAGTCCGCTTCGCCGCCGCAGAACCGGCCGACGGCCTGCGTCACGCCACCGTACAGGTTAAAGAAGCGCTCGCCCATGATCTTGAGCCCGGCGAACGACCCGTTGCCCTTGTGGTAGAGCACCGACAGCGTGCCGTGCCGCTGCTTCGCCTCCGTGAGCTTGCCTACGATCAGATCGAGCGCGTCGTCCCACGATAGTCGCTGCCACGCGCCGTTCGCCTTGCGCAGCGGGTGGAGCTGGCGATCGGGGTGATAGAAGCGGTCGCGCAGGTAGTGGTTGACCTTGTTGCAGAGCGCGCCGCGGGTGAAGGGATGCGCGGGGTCACCGCCGAGCCGGTCGATCCTGCCGTCCGCGACTTCCGCGACGATCCCACAGGCGTCGAAGCAGTCGAGCGAGCACGCGGTACGACGCGTAGCCATGCGCCATGCTACCGAGCGTAGACGACAGAAGGCCCGTTATCGGACACCGGCGCCCCCTTCCCCAGAGACAGTGCGGACAACCCGAAGGGCCGACCCGGGCCCGGACGCCCCGATCTCCCTGCTCTCGTCATGTCTAGGTACCGCACAGGCGGATCAGCGTCAAGCGGGAAGTGTGGGCGTCGGGCAGGGCCCGAGCGTCACGTCGGCGAGAATGCGAGCGGCCTCGGCGGCATTCCGCCCCCGTTCGGGCGCCATCTTGCTCGGCAACTCATGAAGGTTGGATAACCGCGCCGTGCCGGGCGCGCCGGCGCTCGGGCGCTCGCCGGCCGCGGCGGCCGGGTCACGCGCCTCGCGCCAGGCCGATCTCGGCGCGCAGGGCGCGCCACTGTGCCATCTCAGCGCGCAGCTCCGCGGCGAACTCCTCGGGGGAGACGCTCGGGGTCAGCCGCGCGCCGGCGTCGCGGAAGGCGTCGCGCACGGCGGGCGCGCCCAGCGCGTCGACCGCGGTGTGGTGCAGCGCCCGCAGGATGTCCGGCGCCACACCGGCCGACGCGAAGAGCCCGTGCCAGTGCGTGATCCCGATGCCGGAGAAGCCGCTCTCCGCCATGGTCGGGACGTCCGGCCAGCGGTCGAGCCGCTGCGGTCCTGTCACTGCGAGGGGCCGGATGGTGCCCGCGTCGATCCCCATGCTGGCCGTCCGCACGTTGAGGAAGAGCAGGTCGACCTCGTCGGCCACCAGGGCGTCGAGCAGGGCCAGCGCGCCGCCGTCGCGGGCCAGGTTCACCACCTCGATGCCCGCGGCCCGGCCCAGGCGGGCGGCGTCGATGTCCGGATAGCTGCCGATCCAGTCGGTGCCGTTGCGGATCCGCCCCCACTGCCGCCGCGCGTGCGCGACGAGCGCCGGCAGCGTCTCGGCGGGGACCGCGCGGCGCGTGACCGCGACACTGGGGAACTCGACGAGTCGAGCCACCGGCCGCACGGCTGCGTCGTAGTCGAAGTCGATCCGCTCCGCGAAAACGACGGGCGCGATCGAGTTGGTGTTGACGCTGCCCACCATCAGTGTCGGCGCGGCCGCGTGGGCCAGCTCGCGCAGCGCCACGATCCCCGCGTCGCCCACACGCGCCTCGACGACCACCGGCTCGCCGAGGAGCCGGCCCATCGGGCCCGCCAGCGTCAGCGCGGTGAACTCCATTGAGCCGCCCGCCGGGAAGGGGATCAGGAGCCGCATCGAGGCCTCAGGCCATGAGGCCGCCTCATGCCATGAACGAGCCGCCGTTGACGTCGAGGCACACGCCGGTGACGTAGCTGCTCTCGTCGCTGCAGAGGAAGAGCAGCGCCGACACGATCTCCTCGGGCCGAGGCAGGCGCCGGAGGGCCACCTGCTGGAGGTAGCGCTCCCGCGCCACCTCGCCCCACCGCGCCCAGTAGGCCTCGAGCCGGGGCCCGCTGAGGGTGAGGCTCGGCACGAGGCAGTTGACAGTCACGCCGAACGGCCCCAGCTCGCGCGCGGCGAAGCGCGTCAGCCCCATCACGCCGGCCTTGGCGGCGGTGTACGCGGGCGACTGCGGCACGATGGCGTCTTTGACACGAGCGGCGCGCGACGACACGTTCACGATCCGGCCGTAGCGCGCCCGCTTCATCGGCTCGGCGAGGGCCCGCGTGCACAGAAACGCCGTCTTGACGTTCGCGTCCACGAGGGCGTCCCAGGAGGCGGTGTCTTCCTCCGCGAGCGTCGTGGCGCTCACCGTCTCCGATGAGCCGCCGCCTGCGTTGTTGACGAGGACGTCGATGCGCGACTGCCAGCCGAGCGCGGCCGCCGCCATCCGGGCGACCTCGTCCTCTCGGGCAAGATCCGCCGTCACGGCCCGGCATTCGCCCCCGGCGGCCCGGGTCGCCTCCGCCGTCCGCTCGGCCCCCGCGCCGTCCCGGTCCACGACGACCACCGCCGCGCCCTCGCGCGCGAGGGCCGCGACATAGAGGGCGCCGAGCCCCGCGCCGGCGCCGGTCACGACGGCGACCCGGCCGGCGAAGCGCGGCATCCCGCCCGGCACGGCGCCGCTCATGCCCCTGGCGCGGGTGGGGGCGGCACGGTCACCCAGCCCCGGTCCGCGGCGGCGAGCACGGCCTCGGCCACCGCGAGGGCGCGCCAGCCGTCGTAGAAGTCGGGCGTCATCGGCGGCCCGCCGGCGATGGCAACGAGGAGGTCGCGGACCTGGAAGACAATGCTCTCCGCGAACCCGACGCCGAGGCCGGGAAAGGCCAGCAGGGCGCCGTCGTCCTGCGCCGGGCCCATGAGGACGCGCCGGAAGCCGGCGGTCTCCACGTCGTCGTCCAGGCAGAGCTGCACCTCGTTGGCCCGCTCGTAGTCGTAGACGATCGACCCGCGGCTGCCGTGGATCTCGAGCGCCAGGTGGTTCTTCCGCCCGGGCGCGCAGCGGCTCAGCTCGAACGTGCCGAT
>JBGQGN010000187.1:0-7272 GCA_041497395.1 Methylomirabilia bacterium | reverse complement strand
CGCGCCTGGCGCTGGTCCGAGGTCTCGCGGCTCGCCACGGCGCCTGTGGCACCCGCCCCGGTCACGGGCCGAACGCCGGTCGGCCCGGTCGGCCCGGTCGGCAAGGTGGGCCGGTGAGCGACGTCGTCGGGCTCGCGCTCCGGGACGGACAGGTCGACGTGGTCGCCCTCCGGGAGAGACTGGGCACGCAACGGCTCGTCACGGCCTTCAGCGTCCCGGCCGACGAGGACGCCGCGGGCGCGATCCGGCGTCAGCTCCTGGAGGCCGGCGTCCGCGCCCGGCGCGCGCAGGTGGGTCTCCCCCGGCGCACGGTGGTCGCGAAGGCAGTGGAGCTGCCCGCCGTTCCCGGCGCGGATCTCCGGCGGATGGTGGGGTTCGAGCTGGAGCGCCATCTCCCCTTCCCGCCGGCCGAGGCGCTCTTCGACTTCGAGGCCCTGGCCAGCGAGGCGGGCCGGCCCCTCCGCGTACTGCTCGTGGCCGTCGAGCGACGAAGCCAGGAGCGGATCCGTGGGCTCCTCCGGGACGCCGGCCTCGCGCCCCGGTTGGTGGGCGTCGCCATCCACAGCCTCGCCCGCCTGGTAACGGGCGATCCCGCGCACGGCCGGATCGTGCTCTGGCTGGAAGCGGCCGACGCGGAGCTCGCCGTCGTCGTCCACGGGCGGGTCGTGGGGAGCCGCGCGTTCCCCGTGCCGGCCGACCCCGAGGCCCGCGGGCGCACGCTGGAGGCCGAGCTCGGGCGAACGCTGGCGGCGCTGCCAGAGAGTGACCGGAGCGAGGTCGCGGAGGTTGTCGTCGGCGGGCTCCCTCCACCGGTGTTCGAGGTCGAGAGGCTGCCGATGCGGGTGGGTATCGACGCCCCACCGGGCTTCGCGGCAATCGAGAGCGCAAGCTTGCCCGCCCTGGCCGTCGCGCTCGAGCGCGCGGGCCGGAAGACCCCGGTAGCGAACCTCCTGCCCGACGAGCTTCGCCCGCGTCCATTCCCCTGGCCGCTCGCCGCCACAGCCGCGCTGGCCCTCCTCGCCCTCGGAATCGGCGCCGCGATCCCTGCCGTCACGTTCGTGAAGGAGCGGCGAGCCCTCGCGACGCTCGACGCCGGCATCGCCCGTCTCGCGCCCGAGGTCCAGCGGGCCGAGCGGCTCGCCGCCGAGGTGGAGCGCGGGCGGCGCGAGCTGACGACCCTCCGCGGCTTCGAGGAGCAGGGACTCCATCCCCTGCCGGTGCTCCGGGAGCTCACCGACACGCTACCCGGCGACGCGTGGCTGACGAACCTCTCCGTCGACCGCAGCGGGCTCGAGCTGGGCGGCTTCGCCAACGCCGCTTCGCAGCTCATTCCGCTGCTCGAAGCCTCGCCCGGTCTCGAGCGAGTCGAGTTCACCTCGCCGGTGACGAAGGGTCGGGACCGCGAGCAGTTCCGGCTTCGTGCCACCTGGGAGCGACGCGGGGGAGGGCGCTAGGATGCCGGCCCTCCGCCCGCGCGAGCGCCGTCTCCTCGTGGCCGCGGGGTTGCTCGGGATCGGCGTAGCGGGCTACGTCTACGTCGTCGAGCCCCTGATCGAGGCGCACGCCGCGACGCGCGAGCTTGTGGTCGCCCGGCGCGGCCTCCTCGCCCGCCAGGAGCGCCTCGTCGCCCGGTCGGAGGCATATGGCCGGGAGCTGGGAGCGCTCCGCACCGAAATCGCCCGCCGCCGAGGCCGACTGCTGGCCGGCGACAAGGCGCCCGTCGCGGCGTCGGAGATCCAGAAGCTGGTCAAGACGACAGCGCAGGAGGCTGGCATCGAGGTCCGCAGCGAGCGGATCCTCGCTCCAGTGGATCGCGGAGGTTACGCGGAGGTTCCCGTCGAGGTCACGCTCTCCGGCCCGATCCGCGGACTGACGACGTTTCTCCACCGCCTCGAGGAGGCGCCCATCCTCCTCGCGCTGACCGACCTCAAGGTGCGGGCCCCGGCGACGGGCGCGATGCGCGACCTGTCGGCGACGATCGCGCTCAGCGGATTCATCCCGGCGTTGCCGAGCTCGGGCTCACCGCCCCGCCCGGCGACCACCGCGCCAGCAGCGCGACCCGGAGGCTGAGCCGTGGCGCGGCGCGTCCTCCTGCTCGTCGACGGTCTCTTGCTCGTGGCTGCGGCCTTCCTCGGAGTTCGCCTCTACGAGGCCTGGGGCGCGCGCGCTCCCACCGTACCGCCGGCGGCGCCGGCGGCGGTGTCGACCGAGGCGCCGCCGCCGCCGGCCGCCGCCTCGCCCCGGACTCCGCTCACGGCCTTCGCCGTCGTCGCCGAGCGCAACCTCTTCAGTCCGACGCGGACCGAGACCGCGCCGGAGCCGCCCCGCCCCGCGACCGGAGCCGGAGCGCCGGCCCCGCCGGCGCCGAAGCCGCGGCTCTACGGGATCGTGCTCCTCGCGGAGGGACGGGGCCGGGCCTACCTGGAAGACGCGCAGCGGCGGCGGGTCTTCGCGTACTCGGTAGGGGACCTCGTGGGAGATGCCCGCCTCGAGCAGATCAAGCCGGATCGGGTAGTGCTGCGCCGAGGGGGTGAGACCTTCGAGGTGCTGCTCGCCGACCCCTCGAAACCTCGCCAGTCCGCCGCACCCTCCAGCGTACAATCGCCAGAGGCTGGAGGAGCGGGCCGTCCGGCAGTGGCGAGGCCACCGGTGCCCCTGCCGACCACCGGTATCCGTCCTCCAGGGCGGCCGCGGGTGGCCGTGCCGCTCCCTGCGCCACCGAGCACGGAAGGGCAGGAACAGCCGACCGAGGAGGAATGATCGAGAAGCTGACGTGCCGCCGGATCGCGGTCCTCGGCCTCGCCATCCTCGGCGGGTGCGCCGGCCCTGGAGCCAGCGGGCCCAAGCCCCCGCCCAGTTCCAAGGCCCCCGTGACCGTGACCGCGTCGCCGGCGGCATCGGCTCCCGTCGATCGGCCGGGCGCCTTGCCCAGCACCCCGCCTCGTCCTGAGACGGAGGGCGGGTCTTCCGTCCCCCCGTCCCTCGGTGCGCCCGCACCCGCTCCGGGGCGGGGAACGACGGCCCAGGCGGCGCCCGCCCGACCCATCACCCCACCGGCGCGAGCCGGGCGCCAGATCGTCCTCAACTTCGACAGCGCCGACATCGAAGCCGTCATCCAGGCGGCGAGCGAGATCGCCGGGTTCAACTACACGATCGGTCCTGGCGTCGCCGGGAAGAAGGTCACGATCCAGACCTCGGGCCGGATCCCGGAGGACGAGGTCTTCAACGTCCTCCTGGCCGTGCTCGAGGTCAACGGCGTCACGGCCGTCCGCTCGGGCAATCTCTACAAGATCCTGCCGACGCAGGCGGCCCGCGAGCGTCCGCTGCCCACCGTCATCGGTGCCCAGGCGGATCCCACTCGGCGCGACGATGAGGTGATCACCCAGATCGTGCCACTTCAGTACGTCCCGGCGGACCGGGTCGCGGCAACGCTGCGGCCGTTCGTCCAGGGCGGCAACCTCGTCGTCCAGGGCAGCCTGCTGATCGTCACCGACACCGCCGCCAACGTGGCGCGCATCCTCCAGATCGTCAGCGTGCTCGACGTGGAGGTCGCGACCGACGATCTCCGGCTGATCCCCGTCCGGTACGCCGACGCGGTCGAGCTGGCGCGGATCCTGAACGAGTTCTTCAGCGGCCGGCGCGTCCGCACCTCGGTGGCCGCGGTCCCCGCGCCCGCGCCAGCTCCCCCGCGCCCCGGGGCGCCGCCCACAGGTCCGGGCGTGGCCGGGGCCGCCGATTCCGGGGACCGCCCCCCCCTGATCCTCGCCGACAAGCGTACCAACGCGCTGCTCGTGTCCGGCCGGCGGTCCGACGTCGAGCTCGCGTCCAAGCTGACCGGCCAGCTCGACGTGGACACCCAGGCCAACAAGCGCGTGTTCGTCTACTACGTGGAGAACGTCAAGGCGAAGGAGCTGACCGTGACGCTGACGGAGATCTTCGGCAAGCCCGGCGAGGGCGTGGCGCGGCCCGAGCGTCGCGACCTGCAGCCGGGAACCGGAGGCTACCAGGGGACCGGGGGCGCGCCCCTGCCCGGCCCACCTTCCCCTCTCGTGACGGTCGTCGCGACGGGGAGCGACCTCGAGCCGAGCGTCGTCGAAGGTCAGGTCAAGGTCGTCGCCGACGAGCCCAACAACGCGCTGATCGTCACGACGTTCCCACGCAACTGGCCCCTCATCGAGGACACGATCCGGAAGCTCGACCGGATACCGAAGCAGGTCCTCATCGAGGTGCTGGTCGCCGAGGTGGGACTGAACGACGAGAACCGCCTCGGTCTCGAGTGGACGCTCCGGACCCAGCGCGACATCAAGATCGGCGGTCAGCCCTACAACGTCGGCTCCGTGTCACGCGTCGACGTTGGGCCGCCGTCGGCGCTCCCCGGCCAGACGCCGACGGCGACCCTCCCCTTCGCGGGGGTGGCCGTGCCACCCGTAGCCGGGCTTAGCTTTCTCCTGTTCGAGACCGACCGATTCCTCAGCATGCTCAACCTCTATGCCAACTACGGTCAGCTGACCGTGCTCTCGAGTCCGACGATCATGACCTCGGAGAACAAGAAAGCCGTCATCAACGTGTCGAACTCCGTGCCCATCGTCACGCAGCAAGTCGTGTCCCAGACCGGGATCGCGACCACATCCCCCACGCCCCAGCAGGCCCCGACGAACGTTCTGACCCAGGCCGTCGAGTACCGGGACGCCGGCATCATCCTCACGGTCACGCCCCGCATCAGCGACAAGCGGGTGGTCGCCCTCGATGTGAAGCAGACCGTCAACGACGTCGGCGACCCCCGGCCGCCGAGCGGCTCCCCGGATATCATCAAGCGGGAGGCGGAGACGTCCGTGGTCCTGCGGGACAACCAGACGCTGGTACTGGGAGGACTCATCCGGAGCCGGCGAGCCAGCACGAAGCAGGGCATCCCATGGCTGTCCAAGATCCCGATCATCGGCTTCCTGTTCGGCTCCACCATCGATCGAATGGAGCGGACCGAGCTCCTGATACTGATCACCCCTCGCGTGATCGGGGACCCCAGCGAGGGTCAGGAGGTCCTCCAGCAGGTACGCGGCCAGCGCCCGGGCCTGGAGAAGGACCTGCGTCTTCACCCGAACATCCTCCGGCCGGACATGGCGCCGGCGACGCCATGAGCGAGGCCCTGGTCGCGCGGGCCGCCCGCCGCCGCTGGTTGGCCCGCGCCCGCCACAGCGTCACGGCCCTGGTCATCGCGACCCTCCTGGGAGCCTGCGAGGGGGGCTCCGGCCAGAGCGGGAGCGCGTTCGTCTTCCTGACCGTCGACGGCTTCTCGCTCGGAGGGGGGGCGACGCCCGCCTTCGTCTCGAGCGTGCCCTCGTCCACCGCCCAGGGGACGACGACGATTGCCTGCGTCACCCTCCGCAATAACCTCAAGAACCCGACGGTCACCGCGGGTACCGCCCTGGATAACGTGACCGTCCGGTCGTACACGGTGACGATCACGCCGCTGACGGGTGGAAGCCTCGGGGGTCCGTTCACCTTCGGGACCGCCGTGCTCGTTCCCGCGGGCTCAGTTGCCACGGGCGTTGTCAGCAACAACACGGCGACGTTCGCCGTCGTCCTGGTTCCGTCGGGGTCGAAGGGCAGCGCCGGGACGGCAGCCACGGTGGAGATCACGTTCCGCGGACGCGACGGACGCGGGCAGGCCGTCGAGACCGACGGCGCCGTCACGGTCCTGTTCACGAGCGGGCTGCAATCGGACTCGAGCTGCTCGGGCACGACAGGCGGCACCGGAGGAACCGGAGGAACGGGCGGGACCGGAACCGGCGGCACCACGACCTGACGGACCGCGCACCGTGCGCCGCCGCCAGGCGGCGCTAGACTACCAGCGGAAGAGGGAGGCCCCCCAGGCGAAGCCCGCCCCGAAGGCGGCGGTGAGGATGAGGTCGCCCTCCCGGATCCGCCCCGCGGTGAAGGCCTCATGGATGCAAATGGGCACCGAGGCCGCCGACGTGTTCCCGTACTTGTGCACGTTGTTGAACAGCTTGTGCTCCGGGATCTTGGCGTACTCGGCGATCGCGTCGAGGATCCGCTGGTTTGCCTGATGAAACAGGAAGAAGTCGATGTCCTCCGGCGTCAGGTCGTTGGCCTCCAGCGCCTCCCGCATGACCTCCTTGAAGCGCCGCACGGCGTGGGCGAACACGGCTCGCCCGTTCATCGAGGGTCTCGCCCGCCCGTCGTCGATCTTCTTCTTCGATACGATCGGATAGGTCGAGGAGCCGTAGATCTCGCCGAAGAGCTTGTCGAGGATCGTGCCGTCCTGGTGGAGGTGGTGGGAGATGAACCCGCTTCGCGAGCTGGCGTCGACGGACTGGAGCACGACGGCCCCGGCACCGTCCGCGAAGAGCACGGCCATGTCGCGGCCCCGGTCCGAGTATTCGAGCATCGTCGACAGCCCCTCGGCGCCGACCACGAGCACCTTCCGGTAGCTGCCGATCCGGATGAACGCGTCGGCAACCGCCAGCGCGTACACGAATCCGGAGCACCCTTGCTGGAGGTTCAGGACCGGCGTCGATGAGAGGCCGAACTTCGCCGACATGACGGCCCCGGTGTGGGGGTACGCGTACTCGGGGATGGTCGTGGTGACGATGATGAAGTCGATGTCGTCGATCTGGAGCCCCGCGTTCTTGAGGGCCATCTCGGCCGCCTCGCGTCCGAGGTCGGCGGGCGTGAGGTCCGCGTCGATCTTCCCGTCGACGCCGTGATCGTAGACCTCGCGAACATACGCGGCCTTGTCGGGCGCCTCGGCGAGTCTCTGCAGGAATCGGAACGTGCTCGGCAGCACACGGCGTTCCTTGATCCCGGTGCGCTGGACGATCCACTCGTCGGAGGTGGTGAAGCAGCGCGCGAGCAGGTGGTTGTCCACCACGCAGTCGGGCACCGCCATACCCGTCCCGATGATCTTCGCCTTGCGCATGGCTGCCTTTCGCGATCGGAAGGTTACAAGCGCCGCCAGCCTACTACCCGCTCTCGAAAGCTGTCAAGGATTGGGAATCACTTCCGCGGCGGTCCCTTGCGTCCGGGCCCTCCTACCCGCCCGTGAACCGCGGCGGCCGCTTCTCGAAGAAGGCGCGGAGGCCTTCGCGATGCTCGGCGCCCGCGATCATGGCTCCCTGCGTGAGCGCCTCCCAGTGGAGCGCCGACTCGAGGTCGAGGCCCGGGGCGCGGTCGAGGAGCGCCTTCGCCGCGGCCAGCACCTGGGGTGGGCCGTCGGCGATCCGCCGCGCCAGCGCGTAGGTCTCCGCCTCGAGG
>JBGQGN010000186.1:0-7273 GCA_041497395.1 Methylomirabilia bacterium | reverse complement strand
GCCGCGGACCTGGAGGAGCTCGTCCACGCTGTCGCCGTCCGCGTACTTGGCCCGGTAGGGGACGGGGAGGCCGAGGTAGTAGTCGCTCTCCGCCCCGTTCAGGCGGTGCTCCTCGTTCGGGTCGCGCCAGTCCTGGATGGAGTCGACGATCACGTCGCGCTCGGTTTTCTCGACGCCGGCGTCCTGGAGGAGGCGGTCCAGGATCTCCCGAGTTGCCCGGTTGAGGTTGAGCCGCGCGCCTTCGTCGGTGATCCGGTACGACGCCCGTCCCGGGTCGATCCGGAGATCGAGCCGCTCGGGGACCGTCGGGGTGCCGAGTCGCCCCCGGCGGAATACGAGGGCGCCGCCGGCGTCGAGCTCGTGCGCCAAGGCATCGGGCAGGATCTCCGCGAGAGCCCGCTGGTAGCCGGCTTCGGCGAGCCACGTCTCGGCCAGCGAGGAGCGGAAGTTCGTCGCGGTCACTGCCTCGAGGCGCATCGCCTGGGCGAACTCCGCGACGATCGTGAGGAGCAGCGCGAGAAGGAGGAGCACCAGGATCAGCGCGACCCCCGCGTCGCTCCGGGCCCGGCTGGGAGGAGAGGCTGGCGTCACTGGGCCCGCTTCCCCATCGGCAGCGCGACGACGAGCGCCGGCGTCGCCCGGGCGAGGCCGGCCAGCGCGAGCTCGAGCCGCACCGCGGTCGGCAGCCCGCCCGCCTCGCGGCCGTCCCACCGCTCCTGCCACGCACCGGCCTCGTCCCGGTAGGCGAGGCTGAAGCGGGTGACCGACCGGGACAGGACGCGCTCGGGCCCCGGCGCGAACGGCTCGTCCGAGGGCACGAGCCGTTCGATGAGCCGCAGCGCATCCTGCCCCTTGCGCCCGAGGACGACCGCATGGAACGGGGCGACCGAGTCGTCCAGCGTGAGCGGCGGCGCGCTCGTCACGAAGCGCACCTCCTCCGGCTCCCCCTCGAAGAGCACGATACGCTCGGGGTTCTGGCCCAGGCGCCCCTGGTAGGCCGATGCGCCTGCGAGAGCCTCGCTGACCAGCTCGACGAGCGCGCGGCTCTCCTGCTGGAGATCCGCGCGTCGCTGTCCGGCCTCCCAGGCGCGGAGCCCGACGCGCAGCGCGGCAGTGGCCAGGAGGACGACGACCGCGAGGATGGACACGGCGAGAATGACCTCCACGAGCGTGAAGCCCCGGCCGTCGGGGCGGAGACTCGCCCGGAACCTGCGCCGGCTCACCACGGGACCCTGGCTCCGCGGGAGTTGATCGGACGGCCCTGATCCGACGGCCTTCGGCCTGTGGGGCTCACGAGCCGATCCGCCAGACGCGGAGCGTGGCGAGCTCGAAACGGCGGCCCTGTCCCCACTGGACCTCCACGCTCACGCGCGCCAGCCGGATGAGCATGGCCTCCGGAGTGTCGGGCTCTACGGGAAGGAGCGCCGGGTCGAGCGTCACCCGACGGGTCCAGCGGTACGGGCCGTCCGTGCCTTCGGTCGACCCCTCGGTCAGGGGGCCAGGCTCGAGGTCGGCGAGCTTCGCGCTCGCGAGGAGCGCGGCATCGGCGTGGTCGCCGGCGGCCCGGGCTAGCCGGAGCCCGCCCCCGAAGAGCTGGAGGACCGCCACGACGGTGGTCGCGAGGACGACGAGCGCCACGAGGACCTCGAGGAGCGTGAACCCCTTGTCCTGCTTCCTGGCGCCGACCGATGGCCTCATGTGATGGGCTCAGGGCGTGGGGGGCGCGACAGCCACCCGCCCGGTCACGCCGTGGACCTCGACGACGAGGCGGCGGCCGCCGGGACCCGCCACCACCCACCGGGCGTCGCGGACCAGTCCGCGCGGGGAGAACGTGAGGGTCTCGCTGCCCGCGGATGCCTCCAGACGGAACCGATCGGGCAGCTCGACGCGGCGCAGGGGCTCGTCGCTTCCGTCCCACACCAGGGCGGCGCCGCGGTGGTTCGGCTCGAGGGTGACCCGGGTGGGTCGCCGGTGCGTGACGGCCTGTTGACGGGCCTCGCGCAGAAGGGACGCCACGCGGCCGGCCCCCGCCCGGAGCTGGAGACCCTCGCTGCCGCGACGGATGGACGGCAGGGCGAAGGCCGTCACGGTGGCCAGCACCGCGAGGACGACAACGAGCTCCATGAGGGTGAGTCCCCTCGTGTCGCGTCCCGGAGCGTGCGGGCTCACCGGGTCTTGGCCTCGCCCCAGCTCGTCACGTCGGTGGCCTCGCCGTCCCCTCCCGCGGCGCCGTCCGAGCCGAGCGAGGTGAGGTCGTACTCACCGTGCTCGCCGGGACTCCGGTACTGATACGGGCTCCCCCACGGATCCCGGGGGACCTCCTTCTTGAGGTACGGGCCCTCCCAGCCGGGCGCGTTCCCGGGGCTCTGCTGGAGGGCCTGGAGTCCCTCCTGGCTCGAGGGGTAGCGCCCGACGTCGAGCTTGAACTGGTCGAGAGCCGCCCCGAGCAGCTCGATCTGCACGCGGGCGGCCGCCTGGCGAGACTGGCCCACCCGCCCGAACAGACGCGGGCCCACGAGGCCGGCGAGGACGCCCAGGATGATGACGACGATCAGGAGCTCGATGAGCGTGAACCCGGCTTGATCGAGGGTGCTCGTCCGGCGGCGTCGTGCGCCTGGCGGCGTGGAGGGCGGGTGACCGGGCTCTCGCGGAATGAGCATCGGGGACCTCACAGGGGCAACTCGTTCACGCTCAGGATCGCGAGGAGGATCGCGAGCACGATCGTCAGCACCACGGCGCCCAGCACGACGATGATGGCGGGCTCGAGCGTCGCCACCAGCCGGCGGACCGCGACGCGGACCTCGCGCTCGTAGGTGCCGGCGACCCGCCCGAGCATGTCGTCGAGCCGACCGGTTTCTTCGCCCACCCGCACCATGTGGACGACCAGGGAGGGGAAGACGCCCGTCTCGGCCATCGGCCGGGCGAGCCCCTCGCCACGCTTGACGCCTCCGTGGACGGCGACGAGAGCGCTCGAGATCACGCGGTTCCCGGCGCCCTCCTGGGCGACGTCGAGCGCGCCGAGCAAGGGCACCCCGGACGAGAGCAGGGTGCCGAGCGTGCGGATGGCGCGCCCTACCTCGACCTTTCGCAGCACCTCGCCCGCGACCGGGAGCGCGAGAAGCCCCGCGTCCAGCTGGAGCCGGCCCGCCTCGGATCGGGCCACGGCCTGCCAGAGGACAGCGACCGCGATCACCGCCGCCGCGACCGCCCACCAGTACGTCACGAACACCTCGCTCACCCCCATCACGAGGCGCGTGGGCAGAGGGAGCGTCTGGCCGAGGTCCGCCAGGATGACCGCGAAACGCGGCAGGACGAAGGTCAGCAGGAAGATGACCGCGGCCGTGCCCACGACGAGGAGGAGCGCCGGGTAGATCAGGGCCGAGACGATCGCCTCGCGGAGCTCCCGGGCTCCCTCCAGGTGCTCGGCGAGCCGGCGGAGGGCGACCTCGAGGACGCCGCCGCGCTCGCCGGCACGAACGGTGTTCACGTACAGGCGCGAGAACGGGCGAGGCTGGTGGTGGGCCAGCGCGTCCGCGAGCGTCGATCCCGATCGGACGCTCTGCGTCACGTCCTGCACGATCTGCCGGAGCCGCCGGCTGGCGGACACCTCGCCGAGGACGACCAGGGCCCGCTCGAGCGGCAGGCCCGCCTCCACCAGGGTGGCGAGCTGCTGCGTGAAGTCCATGACGTCGCGCGAGGGCACGCGCGGCGCGCCGAGCAGTCGCCGGCCCGGCCGGCCTTGCTCGTCGGTCGCCTCGACGCGCAGCGGGTAGTAGTCCTCGCGGTGGAGGCGCTCGACGACGGCGTTGGCGTCGAACGCCTCCATCACGCCGTCGACCGTCCGGCCGGCTCGGTCGGCCGCCCGGTAGGCGAAGACTGGCACTAGGTCTCCAGGTCCTCGTGGGTCACGCGGAGGATCTCGTCCACCGTCGTGACGCCGAGGCAGCACTTGTTCCAGCCGTCCTGGCGGAGCGTCGTCATGCCGGCCGCCACCGCTCGCTGGCGGATCTCGTGTCCCGGGGTCTTGCGGAGGGCGAGGCTGCGGAGATCCTCGGACATCCCCATGAACTCATAGATCCCCGTGCGGCCGCGGTATCCCGTGCCGCGGCAGTCATCGCACCCGGCCCCGCGCGACAGCTGCGCGGTGGCGGGGACGCGGTCGATGCCCAGCGCCCGAAGCTCGCTCACGTCGGGCTCGTAGGGCCGGCGACACCCCGCACAGATCAGCCGGACGAGGCGCTGGGCCAGCACCCCCTCCAGCACGGACGCGATCAGGTACGGCTCCACACCCATGTCGAGGAGGCGCGTCACCGCGCCCGGAGCATCGTTCGTGTGGAGAGTCGAGAACACCAGGTGACCGGTCAGCGCAGCGTGGATGCCGATGTCGGCGGTCTCGAGGTCGCGGATCTCCCCGACCATGATCACGTCGGGGTCCTGGCGCACGATGTGCCGGAGGCCCGCCGAGAACGTGAGCCCGATCTTCGGCTTCACGGGGATCTGGTTGACACCGCGAAGCTGGTACTCGACCGGGTCCTCGATGGTGATGATCTTCCTGTCCGGGGAGTTGATCTTGTCGAGGGCGGCGTAGAGCGTCGTGGTCTTCCCGGAGCCGGTCGGCCCCGTGACCAGGAGCATCCCGTGGGGAAGGCCGATGATGCGCTCGATCGTCCGCCGGTTCCGCTCCTCGAAGCCGAGGTGCTCGAGCGGCATCAGGATCGCCGCCCGGTCCAGGATCCGCATGACGACGCTCTCGCCGTGGAGGGTGGGGATCGTCGACACGCGGAGGTCGAGCCGCCGTCCCTCGAGGCCAATGCGGATCCGGCCGTCCTGGGGCAGGCGCCGCTCGGCGAGGTTCAGCTCCGCCATGATCTTGATCCGCGAGGTGATCGCCGCACGCAGGCGCTTGGGCGGGGTCTCGGCGTCGAAGAGAACGCCGTCGATCCGGTAGCGGACCCGGAGCGTGTCCTCGAACGGCTCGATGTGGACGTCGGACGCGTTCGCCTTGATCGCGTTCTCGATGAGGAGGTTGACCAGCCGGACCACCGGAGCATCGAACGCCATGTCCCGGAGGGAGGTAAGGTCCTCGCCGCCCGCCTCGTCTCCTCGCTCGTCGTCGCCGATCGTCTCGATGACCTTCTGGACCGCCGTCGAGCCGGCGCCGAAGTACCGCTCGATCGCCTCGAGGATCGAGGTCTCGGTCGCCACGGCCAGGTGGACGTCGATCCCCAGCGTTCCGCGCAATTCGTCGACGACGGTCGGGTCGGTCGGATCGGCGCAAGCCACCACGAGGACGCCGTCCTCGACCGCGAGGGGACAGAAGCGGTACTGGCGCATGTACTGGGGCGACAGCCGCTGGAGGAACGGCGGGCTCGAGGGGAACTCGTCACGCCCGACGTAGGCGATCTCGAGGTGACGGGCCAGGGCTTGGCCCACCTCCTCCGCGCTCGAGAGCCCGAGCCGGACCAGCGCGTCGGGCAGATGCTCGCCGGTGGACTGACGGTGTGCCTCGGCCCGCGCCAGTTCTGCGTCCGAGAGGAGGCCTGTCCCGGTCAGCCATCGTCCGAAGGACGGGGAATGGCGGGGATCCATGGGGTCGAGCCGAATTCGCGTCGGCAATTCGATACGTTACCGGATAGGACGACGGGGCGGCAAGGAATGTTTCCCTTGACAGCCCAACAGGCTGTATTGCAACGTCTTTGCAATGATGGCGTCCGGGGGTCGCCGGCGTGTCCCCGCGTGAGCTGTCCCTCATCCTGGGGGTGGTCGCGGGGCTCGCCGACGTGGTGGGCGGGGCTCTCGTGGCCGGGCGCCGCCACTGGGACCGGACGTTCCTCCAGTACTTCCTCGCGCTCGGCGCCGGCTTCATGCTCGCCGTGGCGTTCCTCCGGATGGTGCCCGAGAGCCTGGAGAAGGGCTCCCACCTCTACCTGTACGTCCTGATCGGCTACTTCGTGGTGCACCTGACGGAGCACACGCTGACCCCGCACTTCCACTTCGGGGAGGAGATCCACCACGACGCCCTCGTCCACCCGGCGGTGGGGTACCTGGGCCTGGCCGGGCTCTGCATCCACACGTTCTTCGACGGGGTGGCGATCGCGTCGGGCTTCCTGGTGAGCCGGCCGCTCGGATTCATCCTGTTCGGGGCGGTGCTGCTCCACAAGCTCCCGGAGGGGTTCGCGGTCGGGTCCCTGATGCTGGCGTCCGGCGCGTCGCGGCGAGCCGCGCTCCTGGCCTCCGCCGTGCTGGGCCTGGCCACGATTGCCGGCGTGGTGTTTCTGAACCTGTTCAGCGGGATCGTGGGACAGGCGCTGGCACTCTCGGCCGGGGTCACGATCTACGTCGCGGCCTCGGACCTCATCCCCGAGGTGAACAAGGAGCGGAGCTGGGGAGTCGCCCTGGCCGTGTTCGGGGGCGTCCTCCTCTACTACGTCGCGGAGTCGCTGCTGGAGGCCGCGGGCCTCCACGGCCACTGACGGCGATCCCGGCGCGCATTCATGCGCGTGCGGGTCGACTCGATCTCGAAGGTCAACCCCGCGCCGGCCGGGGGTCGGCTCGTGGCCCTCGACAACGTCTCCCTGGACATCGGGGGACGGCGAGTTCGTCACGATCCTCGGTCCCTCTCGGGGGGCGGCAAGTCGACCCTGCTCCAGGTCGTCGCGGGGCTCGAGGCGCCGACCCAGGGACGCGTGACCTTCGACGGGGTGCGGGCGGGCAAGGCGCTCACCGCCGTCGTGTTCCAGGAGCACGCGCTCTTCCCGTGGCGGACGGTTCGCGAGAACGTCACGTTCGGCCTCGAGGTCCGGGGCCTGCCCCCGCCCGAGCGCCTGGCCTGGCTCCTCGGCGGCGCCGCCCTCCTCCTGCTCGGCCTCGTCTGGAAGGCGGTCGCGCGGCTCGGATGGGTACCCACCCTCTTTCTCCCGGCGCCGACAGCCGTCCTCGCCGAGGCGGGCGGATGGCGCGGAGCGGCGAGCTCGGGCGGCACATCGGCGTCTCGCTCGCGCGCGTGGGGACAGTGCTCGGGCTCGTGCTCGGCTCGTCGCACGCCTCTGGGCGATCGGCGACCCCATCATCGCCGCGACGTACCCGATCCCGAAGATCGCGCTCCTGCCCCTCATGATCCTCTGGCTGGGCGTCGGCGAGACGCCGAAGGTGGTCATGATCGCGCTCGGCCGGGATCGGCTTCCTGATCCTCCACTCGGGTGACCTGATGCTGACGGGGAAGCTGATGGTGGGTCTTGCCACGCTGTCGCTCCTGGGGCTCGCCAGCACCTGG
>JBGQGN010000185.1:0-7331 GCA_041497395.1 Methylomirabilia bacterium | reverse complement strand
GGGTCGTGACGGCGTGGGTCGCCCTCACCGACAGCACCCTCGACAACGGCTGCATGCGGGTGATGCCGGGCTCGCACCGGCGGCCGATCCTGCCGCACCGGGACACGTACGCCGCCGACCACCGCCTGAGCCGGGGCCAGGAGATCGAGGTGGAGGTGGACGAGCAAGACGCGGTGGACGTGGTCCTGCGGGCCGGCGAGATGTCCCTCCACCACGTCAACATCATCCACGGCTCGAACCCGAATCCATCGGACGGCTCGCGGATCGGCTTCGCCCCCCGCTTCATGACTCCCGAGACCCGTCAGATCGACGGCGAGCCGCTCACCGCGGTGCTGGCGCGGGGGCGGGACAGCCACGGGCACTTCCAGTTGCTGCCGGGGCCGCCCGCGCTCGGCTTCGACGAGGCGCTGGCCGCCCAGCAGGCGGCGGCCGGTCAGTTCCTCACCGAGATCCGGAAGACGCGTGGGCACTACGCGGCGGGCGCCGGCGGAGACTGACCGCGGCGCGGGGACTGTACACCCGAGGAGTGGAGCCTTCCGTGTCCACGACCCGACGGGGCCCGAGTTGGGCCCGACCAGACGGGGCAGCCGGGTCAAGGCGGAGCCAGGCTGCACAGTAGACTGTGCAGGGTGCACTGTGGACTGTGCAGTGTTCGTAGACTGCTGAATTTTCAGGCGCCACGTCGTTCATGGCCCACCCAGGATCGCCGGACTGCACAGTGGACTGTGCAGGGGCATCCTTCGCCCGGCCCGCCCCGCGCCCTCCAACTGTCCATGACCACTGGCCTCGTCATCCAGGGCATGACCGGCACGGGTCGTGCACAAGAAGGCGTCCTTGAACTCCCCGACCCCAGCGGAGGTGAGCTTGCGCCCACGAGCCGGGAAGGGCCCCCGCGTTCCTGGGCGCCTGTCTCTTCCGACGCGACAGCGCGGGGTCCCTTCCGGGTCCTGATGACGGCGACGTTCGAGCCAGCACCCGAGACAGCGCCGTCTGCTCGCGTGGGCCGCCCCGGGCCCCGTTGCCCGGAGGGTCGCGGTCGCCGAGGGCGTCCTTCGATGGCGATGGCGATGGCGATGGCGATGGCGACGGGGGATCTCCGGGCGGCTTCCCGAGCGACGCCGCGTGCAGGAACGCTGTCCGCCGGTCCGGACGGGGCCATTCGCGTGGGCACCTGGATCATCCGCGCTCGAGGGTGAGGAGGCCGCACATGGGCTGGCTCGACGACCTGAGGAAGTGGCTGAACAACGCCGAGACGCCGGCGCCCGGCGAGGCCGCGTCCCCGCCGCCGGCCTTCACGACCGGCCCGCGTCCGTTCGGGGTGGGTCGAGACGTGGCCGGGGTCGAGTGGCAGACCGACAAGCGGACGAGCGCGCTCGTGCGCTACCGTCCCGCCGGGGTCGAGGCGTGGACCGAGGTGGTCGACGAGAGTCGGCAGCGCGACCACCAGCGCACCTTGATGGGCCTGACTCCGGACATGGAGTACCAGGTCGAGGTGACGGCGACCGTGCCGAAGCGCGGCGGCGGGGTGGTGACGCGGACGATCGCCCTTCGGACCCTGCCGACCCTCGCCCCGCCGGTTCAGCCGCCGCCTGTCCAGCCGCCGCCGACTCCGACGCCGGGCGAGGAGCCGATCCCGCACCCGCCCATGACCGTGAACGTCCTGGCGGAGCAGGCGGTCTGGCTTCCGGGCACCCTGACGCAGGTCGATCCGGCGTTCGCATCCTGGCTGCAGCGGACCTGTCTTGGCGGCGCGACGAAGCTCGTGCTGGCCGATCTGGGGCAGGTGCCGGGGCGGATGCGCCAGGCGGGATTCCGGGGCCGGGACAATGCCCTGTGGTACACCCTCTCGCGCTCCTATGCCGGGTGGCCCTGGCACGGGAATCCCGGGGACCCCGACGCCCACCTGAGCGATCAGCGCGGGGAGCTGCACGACATCTGGTCGAACTACATCGACGTCGTCGTGTCGGCCATGTCGGCCGCCCCGCAGACGACGGCGCTCATCCTGGACAACGACGGGCCCGATCGCTGCGGCAAGGAGCTCGGGGAGTACACGCAGCGGCAGATGAGCGCCGTAGGTGGTCGCGTCGAGCTGGGTCGCTTCCACCACGGCTGACCGGGAAAGGGGGATCCTGATGCGCGCGCGCGCACGTCCCAAGCCGCCGGCGTCAAAGACCTCGGGGAGGGCCGCCGCCCCCCGTCAGGCGAAAGTCGATCGATGGGCCCAGAGAGCGGACGTGGTTCTCGTCCCCCAGCTCGTCCGCCGGATCGTCCGCGGAGACGTCATCCCCTGCGCCGGCATGCTCCAGCAAGGAAGCGGAACGGTGGAGAAGTTCATGCTGGACACCTGGAGCCCTTCCCCGGCGCTGCTGCGCGTGACGGTCATCAGCTATGGATTGTCGACCGGGGGTGTCGGGCCGGCGTTCCTGCTCACGAAGACCCCGACCGGCTACTCGTTCTCCGGCAACACCTGCATGTTCACCTGGGGAGACCAGTGCTCGGACGGGAAGGCGCTGGCGATGATCGTCTCCCTCTCGGGGAAGATCGCGACGGCGCCCGGTACCATCGAGTACACGTACACGAGCGAGCTCTTCTGCGGCGGCGTGCTCTCCTGCGTCGAGAACGGCAAGTTCGCCGGCACGAGGTCCGGCGGCGCCGCCCAGAGCGCTGAAGGGAAATGGTACGGGAGCCAGACCTGGACCGTGCAGTGCTGCGCGGCCCGATACGCCCTCACGATCAGCCGGTAACCGTTCGCGTGACCGGGGTGAGGCCTCCGACCGGGAGCGACGAAGGCCGCGCGGCGGCCACGATGGGGGAAGACCCTCAGAGCCGGCCGTCGGGGCGGTGGCCCTGCTTGATCGCTCGCGTCTGTTCCAGGGAGAACGGTGCGCTGAACAGCGAGGGCACCTCGTGCCGGGTCCGGAAGAGCTCGGTGATGAAGTGCATCCGCTGGGGCAGGCTGGCCCAGTCCGTGGCGCCGGAGCCCTCCGGCGTGTCGACGCCCACGTCGCGAAGGTGCACCAGTTGGCGCCGGATCTCCCGCGGGCCGCCAGGGCCCTCGACATCTCGCCATACGCCTGCGTGATGCGGAGGTTCCGCACGGTCGGGTCCGGGATCGCGCAGATCGCCTCGACCTCCGCGATCCCGGGGACCGTGTCGGCACCCTCGAGCTCCGTCACGGCGCCGGCCCGAGCCCACACCCGGCAGGCGGGTCAGGGGCGCGCGCGAGCTGGCGGCTCGCGCCGAGCCGCGCGCGGGGCGCCCTCCGTCCACCATCGGGCCACCCGGCGGGCCACCCGGCGGGCCACCCAGAAGGAGGAGCGTGATGGTTCGTGCCTATCTCCTCATCGACACCGATCCGGCAGCGGGCTCCAACCTGCTTCCGCGCCTGAGGAGCCTGAGCTTGGGCAACTGCCTCTTGCTCGCGGAGCAGATGATGCCCGGGGAGATCATTGCGCACCTTCACTGCAACGAGCGACCGGACGTCACCAGGGCGATCGTCGAGGACATCTCGCGACTCGACGGGGTCAAGCGGACGACGCTGCTGATGCTGATCGATCAGGGGTAGCCTCCTGATCCTCGGGCGGACACCAGGCTACAGCGAGCCGCGTCGAGCTGGCAAGGGCCAGCGCCGGATGCGGAGGCGGAACGGTGGTGCACCTTGACGGCTGACGCCCGCGTACCAGGCGCGCGCGGCACCTGATCGGAGAGGACCATGGCGACCACGCGCCGGCGCGCCGGACCTCCGCAACAGCTCGACCGGGACCTGATGGAGCAGCTTCTCTTCGGGACGGGGCGGGCCCGGCGTTTCACGCAGGACTCGCCGGTGCTTCCCGACGTCTGGCTCGAGTACGCCAAGCAGCCGGCGGACGACGCCGGCCGCCGGCCGGGCGCGGCGGTGCGGCGGAATCGGCGGCCGCCGGCCGACCCTTTTCCGCCGGTCAAGCTGCTCCTGACGCCGTACCGCGAGGTGGCGGCCGGCGAGGTGCGCCGGACGGTTCGTGAGCGCCTGCCCGTCGAGCGCCGGGCGGCAGCGTGGCGCTCCTTCGGCCACCCGCCGGAGCCGCTCCCCCGCGTCGTCTACAACCTGTCCACGGTCGCCGCCACGCTGCAGTTCGAGGACCTGATCCGTGTCGTGCTGCCGATGACCGAGTGGTGGCATCGCCTCACGCGGGACTGGACGGTCGACGACATCCAGGACAGGACCTCGCAGCGTTGGCTCGCGCAGGCGATCAAGGACCCGGAGCACCCGCCCATCAGGCCGGGGGCGGAGAAGGTGAAGCAAAGGCTCCGGGTGCGCTCGGATCTTCTGTGGACGATCCGGGTGGTGGGTGCGCTGACGATCGTGCGAAGAGGAGGCCGGCTGCCGCGGGCCTTCACGGCGACGGAGGAGGGCGTCGCGGCGGCGACGGAGGCCGACTGGCTCCAGCTGGTCGTGGCCGTGGCCGAGCTGGTTCGGGATGTCATGCCGGAGCCGCGCGCCATGGTCTACTCGGTCAGCCTGAACCGCGAGGCGGCGCCGACGGTGTCGCGGTCCACGCTGGCCATCAAGGCCGACGCCGCCCGGCGCCTCTTCGCCATCTCCTGCCGAGACCTGACGTGGGCGGTCATCGACAGCGGCATCGACGCGCGCCACCCGGCCTTTCGCATCCGCGATCCCAAGAGCGACCGAGCGGTGAGCGAGAAGCCGTTCGTCGACGAGAAAGGCGATCCCGCCAACTGCACACGCGTCGTCGAGACGTACGACTTCACGCAGATCGACCTCCTGCTCGACCCCGACTCCTCGGAGCTGCCCGCGGACCTGAGGAAGCGGCTGGAGGACGGCTCCCCGGCAGCCAAGAGGCTGAAGCAGCACCTGGAGGAGCTCTACGGCGCCCTGCGGCGCGGCCGCGCGATCGACTGGGGCCTGGTCGCGCCCTTCATCCGCGTCCCGCACGTGGACGGAAAGTACAGACGCCCCGAGAACGATCACGGCACGCACGTGGCGGGGATCCTGGCCGGCGACTGGCGGAGGGCGGAGTCCGGCGGGCTGCTCGAGGACGACCTGATCGGCGTCTGCCCGGATCTCCGCCTGTACGACCTCCGCGTGCTCAACGAGGCCGGGCGGGGCGACGAGTTCGCGGTCATGGCCGCACTCCAGTTCGTTCGCTACCTGAACTCGGCGAACGAATACGTCGTCGTCCACGGGGTGAACCTGAGCCT
Organism: Methylomirabilia bacterium; assembly: GCA_041497395.1. Taxonomy (GTDB): domain Bacteria; phylum Methylomirabilota; class Methylomirabilia; order Rokubacteriales; family DASRDR01; genus DASRDR01. Next base: position 2,132 of record JBGQGN010000185.1, on the reverse strand, counting down.
CTCCATCCCGCACGAGATCTCGAACTACGCTTGCGGCCGCACGCCGGTGTGCGACGAGTGCGAGCGGGTGGTCTCCGCGGGCGTGGTCGTGGTGGCGGCGGCCGGCAACCAGGGTCGCCAGCGGTACACGACGGAGGCGGGCCGCGTCGCCGAGGCGTACCTCAGCATCAGCATCACCGATCCGGGCAACGCCGACCTGGTCATCACCGTCGGCGCCACGCACCGCTACCGGCCGCACACCTACGGCGTCAGCTACTTCTCGAGCCGGGGACCGACCGGTGACGGCCGGATCAAGCCGGATCTGGTCGCTCCCGGGGAGAAGATCACGGCGCCGGTGCCGGAGGGCGCCTTTGGCCTCAAGGACGGCACCAGCATGGCCGCGCCGCACGTGAGCGGCGCGGCGGCGCTCCTGATGGCCCGGCACAACGAGCTGGTCGGGCGTCCGGCGCGCCTCAAGCAGATCCTCTGCTCGACGGCGACCGACCTTGGCCGCGAGCGCTACTTCCAGGGCGCGGGCATGCTCGACGTGCTGCGCGCCCTGCAGTCGGTCTGACCGGAGGCGCCCGCGGCGAGCCGGCCGCGCCGGCCGGAGGCCGCGGGTCCGCCCAAGAGGAGGCGCCGATGCTCGTGCTCGAAGCGCTTCGCGCCAGGTTCGGCGATGCGCTCATCCTCCACTCCGGCAGCAAAGCGAAGCCCCAGCTCACCGTCATCGACGGCGGGCCGCCGGGCGTCTACGGCGACGCCCTGCGGCCGAGACTGGAGGCCATTCGCGCCGAGCGCGAGCTCGACGCCAGGACGCCTCTGGACGTCGAGCTGATGATGGTCAGCCACATCGACGACGACCACGTGTCCGGTCTCCTCGAGCTGGCGGAGAAGCTCAACGACCGGCGCGAGAGCGGCCAGCCCTTGCCCTGGAAGGTCCGCCGGTTCTGGCACAACTCGTTCGACGACATCCTGGACAACGACGATCTCCAGGTCGGCGGGAGCGCGTCGACGATGAACACGGCGTCGCTCGGGGACTTCCTGGCGCCCGAGGGGTCGCTGATCCTGGCCAGCGTCAAGCAGGGGCGCGAGCTCCGCAAGCTGCTCGACGCGCTGACCCTCGGCGGCAATCCGCCCTTCAAGGGCCTCGTCCTGACCGATGGCGCGGCGAGGGCCGTGACCGTGGGCGACCTCAAGATCACGGTGGTCGCGCCCCGCAAGGCCGAGCTGATGGAGCTGCAGAAGAAGTGGAACAAGGAGATCAAGCCGCTCCTGAAGAAGGAGCGGAGCCGGGAGCGGCTGGCCGAGGTTGCCGCCTACGTCGACAAGTCGGTGCACAACCTGTCGAGCATCGTCGTCCTCGTGGAGTCGCAGGGGAAGCGCATCCTCCTGACGGGCGACGGTCGCGGTGACCACACGCTCGAGGGTTTGAAGACGGCGAAGCTCTTGAAGAGCGGCAAGCTCCGCGTCGACGTGCTGAAGCTCCCGCACCACGGCAGCGAGCGGAACGTGGCCGCGGACTACTTCGAAACGATCATCGCGAACCACTACGTCGTCTCCGCCGACGGGAAGTTCGACAATCCCGACGTCGGCACGCTGAAGATGATCTCGGCCGCCCGCCCCGACGACGACTTCACGATCCACCTGACCTACCCGCTGGACGAGTTCAACGTGGCGAGGATCGGGCTGCAGGTCGGGAAGTTCTTTGCCGCGGAACGGAAGGCCGGCCGGGCCTACAAGGTGGTGACGCGCCCGTCGGGGGAGCTGGCGGTCCGGGTCGCCCTCGCCTAGCCCCTGCGTGCGGCGGGGCGCGAGGACGGGCTAGGCGCGCGACCCGTCGGCGAACCCGGGGCTGCCGAGAAGCGGCGGCCCTCAGGATCGGGCGGGTCGGGCGCGATGGCGGCGGGCGGCCTGCCGAGACTTTCCCGGCGCGCGGGAGGCGGGGACCGCGGGCGTCGCGCGCCGGCGGCTCGACGGTCTGGCCGGGGCCGCGGCGGTGGGGATCACCGTGAAGCCGAGCACCCGCATGAGCGCCTCGGTGGGGTTGGCGGGCGGGCGCCGGCGGTCGCTCTGCCGGCGGTCCTTTTCCACTGTACGAGCCGCGCGGCGTCGCTCCTCGAGCCGCCGGTCCAGGATCACGCGCCCGCGGC
>JBGQGN010000184.1:0-7377 GCA_041497395.1 Methylomirabilia bacterium | reverse complement strand
GTTCACCCAGTCGTCGGACATCCCGTAGCTGACGAGCTTGCCCTCTCGCTTGGCACCCGCCGCGACATCGGCCGCGCCCTGGCCCCACGCCACCGGGGCCGTGGTCGCCGCGACCAGCCCCACCAGTCCAGACGCTATCAGCCCTCTCCACCACTGCTGCATGGCACTGTCCTCCCTGGTTCGATGTGCACTGCTGGGCTCCACCCGCCGACTCGGGCGGGATCGTCTAGCGCATGATCACCGTCTCCCGCGGCCGTCCGCCACGCCCCGCGACCCAGATCAGCGCGAGCGACAGCGCCCAGGCGATGAGGAAGCTGATGACCGCGAGCGCGCTTGCCTGCCGAGCGTCGAAGCGCGTGAACTCGACGAGATAGATCGGGAACGTCTTGAAGCGTGAGCCTACCAGGAGGTTGGCCAGTGTGAACTCGGCGAACACCGTCGAGAAGACCAGGAGGCTCCCGTTGAGCATGCCCGGCAGGATGTTCGGCACGATGACGAGAACGAGCGAGCGGAGGCTCCCGGCGCCGAGGCTCTGGGCTGCCTCGGTCAGCACGCGGGCGTCGATGGCGTCGAGGGCGTTCGCGACCGACCGGTACATGAAGGGCAAGGTGAGCACGAGATAGGCGGCGACGAGGATCGCCGGCGTGTTCACCAAGGGCAGCGGGACGTTCGCGTAGAAGCGGAGCAGACCGAGCGCGAGCACGACGCCGGGCAGACCGAAGGGCACGATGGCGAGGAGCTCGATCCACGGCTGGGCCCGCGGGGCGCGCAGGCGCGCCCAGTACGCGGCCGGTGTCACCAGGAGCACGGCGCCGGCGACGGTGACGAGGGAGATGCCGAGCGAGTTCAGGAGTGTGTCCTGGAACGCCGAGCGGCTCATCACGCGTGCCCACCAGGCCAGCGTGAAGCCCTCGGGCCAGATTGTCCGGTCCCACCGGATCGACACCGAGAACAGGAGTGTCGCGAGCAGCGGGATCATCATGAAGACCCCGAAGGCCGTGAGGACGACGGGACGCCACAGGCCCCGCAGGCTCACGCGGCCCACCGCCGGACGCGGCGTGACAGCCACTGCTGGCCGGCCACGCACACGGCCATGACGCCGAGTGACAGGAGGGCGAGGGCATCGGCGAGCGCGGGGTCGAGCTGCACCTCGCCGCGGACCAGGGCAGCGATCTGCACCGTGACGAGATTCACGTCGGGCCCGGTCAGGGTCCACGCCGTCGCATAGGCGCCGAACGCGTTGGCGAAGAGGAGCAGGAAGCTGCCGAGGAGCGACGGGGTCAGGATCGGGAGGCCAACCCGCAGCCAGAACTGGACGGACGTGGCGCCCAGGCTCGTCGCCGCTTCGCGCAGGTCGGCCCGCAAGCCCAGCAGCGCCGGCATGATCAGCAGGATCATGAGAGGCAGCTGGAAGTAGAGGTAGGCGACGGTGAGCCCGGACTCCGAGTAGATGCGGAACCGTGGATACAACTCCAGGCCGATCGCCTTCAGGAGGAGCGTCACCACGCCCGTCGAGCCGAGGGTCACGATGAAGGCGAAGGCCAGCGGCGCGCCGCCGAAGTTCGTCGTCACGTCGGCGAGCGCGGTGAGAGCGTGTCGAACAGCGGCGCGCCGTGTCGTCACGAGCGCGTAGGCGACGAGCGTTCCCAGCATCACGCCCAGCACGGCGGTCGTGAGCGAGAGCTGAAGGCTGTTCCGGAACGACGCGACCATGAAAGGGGTGAGGGCCCTGCGGAAGCTGTCGAGACTCGGCCTGCCGTCGACGAGCAGGCTCGAGCGGAGGAGGACGAGTACCGGGACCACCTCGAAGGCGAGACCGAACAGGAAGAATGGCGCGAGCGCCAGACCCGTGGTGACCCACGGGCGGCCTGGCCACCGCCCCCGCTGCGGTGCCCTCACCGTGGCCTCAAGTCCACCACGGTGCCGTCGACTGCCACGATCACTTCCCCCTCGTACTCGGCTTGCGCCTGCCCGGCGACGTCCGCCTCCTGCGCGGGCGGGTAGAGGTGCGAGAGCACCAGCCGTCGGGCTCCGGCCGACTGGGCCAGGCGGCCCGCGCCATCGGCGGTGACGTGGTCGGCGGTCCGCCAGCCGCGCGGGAAGGAGCATTCGCAGACGAAGGCGTCGGCCTCCCGCGCGAGGCGCGCGAGCGCCGGGGTCTCGATCGCATCGCCCGAATAGACGACCGATTGACCGTTGGCTTCGATGCGGAACGCCAGGCTGGTCTCGGTGTGGGCGGTCAGGGCGGTCTCGACCGTGAAGCCCCCGAGGTCGTGGCGCTCCTCGCCGAGCTCGGTGATGCGGAGCGGAAATCCCTCCGGGGTCGTCCCGTCGAACGCCGCCATCACCTGGCCGACGAGCGTGGCGAGCCCGCGGCAGCCGTAGAGCTCGAGGGGATCCTCCCGCTTCCAGCCGGGCGTCGCGTTGCTCGCCTGCAGCAGGGTCACCAGATCGAGCACGTGATCGGAGTGCAGATGCGAGATGAACACCCGCCGGAGCTCCCGGTGACTCACGCCGGCCGTCGCGAGGCGGGCAAGGGTGCCCGGGCCGAGGTCGAACAGGAGCGGGCTCCCGCCGACGCGCAGGAGGTAACCCGCCGGGCTCCGACCCGGGGAGGGCACGGCAGTGCCGGCTCCGAGGACTGTCAGTTCCATGCCGGTCTCCGGTCGGTTGCGGTCATGCGGGAGCTCCCGTGCCGCCGGACTCCGTCGCCGGGAGCAGGCGGCAGGCCGCGACGGGAAACGTCAGCTCGACGGGCGTCCCTCGGGTGAGGGCGCCTGAGGTCAGGACCGACACGTCGGCGACGAGGCGCTGCCCGATCGCCTGGACCGCGACGCGGCGGACCGAGCCCAGGAAGGTGACCGTGTCGACAACACCGCTGAGGTGGTTGTGGCCGGAATCCGGTGAGGGGGGCGCGAGACCGACCCCGATGGCCTCCGGACGGAGGAGGATCGTCACGGACTCGCCTGGCCCACGGCCGGCCAGGGCCGAGGCGGGCACGGTGACGCCGTGGCCGCCGAGCCGCACCCGACCTCGGGCGGGATCCTCGACGACACCGGCGCACTGGTTCATCTTCCCGATGAAGCCGGCGACGAAGGGTGACGCCGGTTCGGCGTAGATGACCTCGGGCGTCCCGACCTGCTCGATCGTGCCCTGGCGCATCACGACGACTCGATCCGAGATCGCCAGGGCCTCCTCCTGGTCGTGCGTGACGTAGAGGGTCGTGACGCCGAGCGAGCTCTGGATCCGCCGAATCTCCTCCCGGATGGCTACCCGGACCACGGCGTCGAGCGCGCTGAGGGGCTCGTCGAGCAGCAGCATGCGCGGGTCCATGGCGAGTGCCCGGGCGAGGGCGACCCGCTGCTGCTGTCCGCCCGACAGCTCGCGGGGGTACCGAGAGTGCGCCTCGGCCAGCCCCACCATCTCGAGCAGCTCCGGCACCCGCCGCCGCACCTCGACGGCCGGACGCCCGGCGATCTTCATCCCGAACGCGACGTTGCCCCAGGTCGTCAGGTGCGGGAAGAGGGCGTAGCTCTGAAAGACGACGCCCATGCCGCGCCGGTGAGCCGGAAGCGCCAGCAGGTCCTGGCCGTCGACGATCGCGCTCCCGTCGTCCGGCGTCTCGAACCCAGCCACCATCCGGAGTGTCGTCGTCTTGCCGCACCCGGAGGGGCCAAGGAGCGAGACAAGCTCGCCGCGCTCGAGAGAAAGATCGAGTCCGCGGACGGCAACGTGTCCGCCGAACGCCTTGGTCAGGCCCTTCAGCTCGACGTAGGGCACGGCGCGGATTCGGGTTTCACGAGAACCGGCAGGCTGGCGGGGACGCGGATCTTCGGCTCCCTCACGGAGGATTCAACTGGCCGGATCTCCCCGGCACCGGAATATTACACTTCTGTTACGATTCCGGGGCGAGGGATCCAGCCCGGCGGTCGCGGGGGGTGTCCTTAGAACTGTAGGGCGTTCAGCATAGGGTCCGCGCGGGCGTCGGCCGCGGTGAGCGGCACTAGCTCGAAGCGCGCCTCGATGAGCTTCAGGATCGAGGTCGTGTCGTACGGCGTATGGTCGACGAAGCCCCGCTTGGCGAAGGGGGACACGAGGATCGTCGGCACGCGTGTACCCGGCCCCCAGCGGTCGCGCACGGGCGGCGCGACGTGGTCCCAGAAGCCTCCGTTCTCGTCGTACGTGACGATCACAAGCATCTTCGGCCATTGCGGGCTCTTCTCGAGTCGCTGCAGGATCTCCCCCGCGTGTCGGTCGCTGGAGACGACATCGCTCGCGCTCGGATGCTGGTTGATGCCGCGCCGCGGCTTGTAGAAGGCGACCGCCGGCAGGGTGCCGCGGTCGATGTCGGCGAGGAAATCCTGCAGGTCCTTGAGGTATTTCACGCGGTCAGGATTTCCCTTCTGGAACCTGGCGAAAAACGCGAACGGCTGGTGGTGGTAGCTGAAGGTCCCTTCCGGCGCCGTGCCTGCCTCCGCCTCGCTCCAGCCCCCGGAGTACCAGGCCCAGTTGATGCCCTTCTCGCTCAGCCGGTCCCCGATCGTCGGCAGGCTCTGCACCGGCAGCAGGCGCGCCGGGTCGAGGTGCGGATCGTGCGGTCCACCGACCGGCTCGAGCGTGTTGACGGCGTAGCCGTCCGGCGTGACGCCGCCGTCGGTCACCATCGCTCCGGTGGCGTCGAGCTTGGCTACGAGCTTTGCGGGCGCGTTCGGATACACCGGCGTGCAGGCGCAGACGAGCCAGAAGTGGTTGAGAAAGGAGCCCCCGAACGCCGCATGGAAGAAGTTGTCGGCGAGGGTATAGCGCGTCGCGTAGTCCCACAGCATGAGCCGAGACGCGTCCCAGTAGCCCATGGCGTAGCCCTTGGCGTCCGAGGCCAGGGCGAACCGGTTCATCTTGCCGCCGTTGATCTGCGCCTGCTGCTGGTAGTACGCGTGGATGAGGCTGCCGAGCTGCTGATCCGGCCGGTAGTAGCGGTCGAGCGGAAAGGGGCCGTTCGGGAGGCGCGCGGTGATCTGCCCGTAGGGCACCGGCGGCTTCGGGCGCAGGTCGAGGGGCGCAGGGAGAAACTCGTACGGCTGCTCCTTCTCGTCGATCTGGCCGGCCGCCGCGCCCGCGTTGGCGAGGCCGTTGGCGCCTGGGAACGCGCCGAAGAGGTGATCGAAGCTGCGGTTCTCGAGATAGATCACGACGACGTGTTCGATCCTCTTGAGGCTCGCGGGCTCGTCAGCGCTGACGGACGCAAGCGCCAGTAGGGCCAGCCCGGCGACCGTGAGCGGGATGCTGGCCAGCCGCTTCGGTTCGACACGTACCACAGTGATGTCCTCCATGCAGTGGGATCGCGCCCGATTCCCCATCCTATCCCGCCACCCGGCTGGCGCGAAGGACCCGGTTGAGGTCGACGTCACCGACGACTACGGCAACCCGTCGGTGTACCGGTCCTTGGTCCGTGGCCCCCACGGCGTGACGGCGGATCGCCGGGTCCTAGGGGTCGATGTCGCTGGTCGGTTCCGGAGGCGGGAGCTCCCCGCGGGCGTCCGGCACCAGCTGGTGGAAGAGGCTCGACTCGCGCTGGTAGAAGCCCTGCGTGTGGAAGGAATCGGCGAGCTTGAGGTACCGGTAGTCGACGTGGTGGCCGAGCTCGTGGAGGAGGGTCCTGAGATACGTCCGGAACGCCACGACCCGCCGCTGGCGCGCCGTGCGCATCCAGAGCTGGACGCGGGGCAGACGGTGGTCCTCGGTGTAGAGGCCCTGGAGCTCGCCCCAGCGGCCGTGCGGGCGGGCGGCCAGCACCTCGAGGCGGCAAGGCCCGATGCCGAACGTCCGGGTGAGCGCGGTGAAGAGCATCTGGGACGCCACCTGGACGGCGAGGCGATCCTCGGAGATGAGGGACGCGTCGAGCGCCGCCACGTGGGGGTGAAGCTCGGCCGCACCGGGCAGACGCAGGCTCGTGACCGCGTCGCTGTCCCGGTAGATGCGTTGCTGGGCGCGACTGAGGCGCTCGTAGTAGGCGAAGCGGCGCAGCGAGGGCTCAGACGCCACGATCACGGTGAGTGCCGGTCATTCCGGCAGGACGGTGAATCCCTCGGCGCGGGCGGCCCTACTGAGCCGGTCGTCCAGAGTGACGAACCCGTCTCCGTGCGGCGTCGTGTCAGACGACACGATGGCGGCGGCAAGCTGTAGGGCGTCGGCCGCCCTGAGCGGATGGACAGCGACGAGGTGGCTGGCGCGGTCCCGAAGCGATCCGCTCGGAGCGACGATGTCGACGCTCGCGACCAGCAGGTCAAGCCGCAAGAGCGCCTCGCGCAGCGGAGAGGCAGCGAGGATTCCCTCCCGATGGGCTCGATGGAGAGCCGACTGACATTCGACCGGGCTCTCCCACCAGAGCGTGACCTCAGGGTCACGACGCAGCAGTGTCGTGAGCTCGACGGATCGGACCTCGGAGAGGAGCGTGGCAACGACCGCGGAACTATCCCAGAAGATCAGCGGCCCTCACGGCGCTCCTCCAGCAGAAGCTTGACCACGGCATCTCCGACGCGGGGCCCTCTTGGAGCCCGCAGGAGAGCGGCCGGAATGCGCCCGGTTCCCGGCAGCAGGATCCCGGCTCTGATGAGACGCTTTCGCCTCGACTCGCGGCCCGTGGCGGGCGGGAGAGGCACGAGCTTCGCGACGGGTCGGCCTCGCTCGGTGACAAGAACCTCCTGGCCGCTCTTGACATGAGCGAGATACCGGCTCAGGTGGGCCTTCAACCGAGCGACTCCGGTGGTTTGCATGTGACCATACTGGTCTGATAGGGCGCCCCTGTCAATGGATTGGACCCGCCTGTGGTCGGGCGGCCGGCCCGTCCGGCGAGCCAGACTCGCCACGAAACCAAGTCTGGTCGCCGGCCAGCCGGGTGAGCCCAGCAGCCTCAGTACGTCTGCCGCCCGATGAAGGTCCACTTGCCGTCCTTCACCAGGAGGTACACTTGGTCTTTCGCCTCACGCTCCCGCTGGTCGTTGAACGAGAACGTGCCGGTGACGCCGGCGAACGTCTTGGTCGCGGCGATGGCATCGCGGATGGCGTCGCGGTCGGTCCCGGCCTTCTCGATCGCGCCGAGCATGATCCGCGCGGCGTCGTACGTGGTCGCGTGGTACGGCTCGGGCTTCTCGCCCGGGTGGAGCTTCTGGTACATGGCGACGAAGTTCTTGACGACCGGCGCCGGGTCGTCGGCGTTGAACTCGGTGTTCACCGCGAGCCCCTCGGCGTTGCCCTTGCCGGCGAGCTCGATGAACTTGTCCTCGTAGAGCGTGCCGGTACCGACCAGCGGCGCCGTGATGCCGAGGTTCCGCGCCTGGAGCGTCACGAGGGCGCCGGTGGTGTAGTAGGTCAGGATGG